>CAIJKT010000964.1 GCA_903821255.1 uncultured Lentisphaeria bacterium
ACAATGTCCATGCCTCAACAATAGCGTTAGCATGTTGTCCCCAGTACGGCAATGCCAGCTTTATCAGAAAGTCATTTTCGCCGGATTCAAAATCTTCAAACGCCAGCATTCCGGCAGCTTTATTCATGATGCCGGGATAGTTGCCGAAGTACCAGCACTGCATAACGCTGGAAATTCCAAGATCGTGCATTTTTCTATATTTGCGGTAAAGCAGCGCCGGAACCGGAACAAACGGCACGGTTGCGACTTCATGGGAACAGCCGACTTGAATTTTGGCGGACATTGGAGTCCCGGACGCGCTTGCAGACTCCGCAATCATCCGGAACCTTTCGCAAGGGCCGATATAAGACAGCCAGTAATCGCCGCCAATTCGTGGTTTCCCAAGCTGCTCTTTTGTTCCGCCGGATTCAAAGTTGAACTGAAGAATGACATTGTCCGGCACATGTTCGGGTATTTCAAATACCCACTCCGCCAGCGGTTTCGGATACGGGATGTACAGCCAACTGATTAACTGTGCAGCAGGAGCGGCAGAGTGCATTCCTTTTTCCATCGCTGACAGCGAGGAATGGATAATTTCCCAGTGTTTGTGTTTGGAGCATACCGGGCAATCTACCGCACGGTTATCTGTTGCATAAACACTACTCATGCAGGTTGTGAGGCGTTCGCCGTGAGTAATATTGATCATGCCGCCAAGTCCGGGCACCGCGTTGAAAATACTATTTACCGCCTCATAAAGATACTGCTGGGCGGTTATTGAGAACGGGCAGAAACATGAATCGCCCATGTGTACCGCGCCGCCGAGTTCAGGATGCCGTTTTAAGATTGGACTGTCCGCTTTCCACGCGGCAGGTTCAATGCAGAAAATATAGGTTTTAATCCCGTAGCGCAGGCACTGGTCTACCGTAATGCGTAATTTTGCCAGTTTTCTGGCGGCATCTTTGCCATATTCCGGAGTTATGGACGTCTTACATAAATCACTGAATTTTATGGTCAGCCACAGACCGTTAACACCTTCATGCGCCAGCCGGTTCAAGTATTCATCAGGATAATAATCAACCTCGTCCAGCAGTTCATCGCGGTTCAAAGGTGGGCGCTTGATCGGTCCGAAAAAACAACGCGATATCCGGTTTTTGACCCATGCCGTCCTGTGAATTTCGCCGATTTTAAGAAATGGACCGTCAGCGCCAAGCAGCAAATCTTCTAAATAAAAAATTCCTCGTCGGATGCCCTCGGTATTTTCTGCAATAATCTTACATAAGTCCGGCCAGACTTGAATTCGGAATGAATCATTTTCTCCGGCAACCCCGTATGCGGTAATTATTTTATAACTGCCGTCGTGTATGATACCGCATTCATTAAAAAAACGTTCCATGTCTTCAAAGGCAGTAGCTAACAACCCCGAATGATCAGGAAATTCAGGAAGCAAGCTTATTCCTTCAGACAGGTCAGCTTCGCAGCCCTTGCAAGTTGTTCTGTTCCAGTTGAAAGCCCTGTGTTCAGGCAACCGGAGTTCTTCAATAAATTTCCATTCGCTTTCTGGCGGCTGCGACGGTTCAATAACCAGAATATCCTTCTTACATGCCATTTATTTTACCTTGTTTACATAACGTTGCGACATCTTTTTGCCCAGTTAATTATTTGTTTATACAAGAAATGCCTGGTTTCTACCCAAATTATGGGCAGAAACCAAGAGTTAAAAATTTCACCAGGTTTATTCCTCATTCTGGTAGAGCAGATTTATTTCTTCCGCAGTTAATCCTCTTTTGTAAATGCGTGCGTTTTCAATAATCCCATCAAAATAATTCCCGCCCCAAGTACCAATTTGGATATACGTTGTTGCTTCGTTGGTTGGATTGGTATAGGGGCCGACAGTATGATCCAGGCTGCCATTTAAATATAACTTCATTGTTCCATCGGCTTCATAAACGGCAGCGACATGATACCATGTGCTAGTTTGTAAAGATGTGGTACTTATGCACCATTGTGTAGCGCCGTTTACGTATGTTCTGAAATATAGCTTCCCATTAGTCAAATAGAGAGCATTGTTTCCTTTTGATATTATTGGATCAATGCCATTTAAAGAGTTTGCTTTTATTCTGGCGGCAAAGGTATATCCATTGCTTCCGTCTGTCCTGAAAGCCGTGCTCCCTCGACAATTTTGACACAAGATTTCCTGGAATTAATTTGCAGATTTGCGCCAACACACTCATTTTATGCTTCGACGGATTCATCTGTTGCTCCTTTTTTTGTGGTAAAAAATAGAGTAACTCGAATCCGTCTCCTTTTCAAGTTTTTAATTTTCTATGGGATGGTAGTGTATTCAGTTCTATGATACAAATTGAAACTCATGTGTTGCAATTATTGGCAAAATAATAAAAATTTTTACTCTTTTGAATCAAGGCGGGGTTAATTCCCTGCACTTGTGGCCGGAGCCGGCCACCATTTTTATTTTACTTTTTCCAGTTTGATGTCTTTTATCAACATTACCTGATCCGGCTTGCCGCCGATGTTTGCCAAGATAACGATTTTAGCCATGCAGATGCCTGGCCAGCAATTCCCTTGTAAAACGGCAGAGAATTCCTTCCAGTCGGCAGGAACATATTCATTAATTACTCCATAGATGAAAGTGTTACCGGCTCTATGCTCCCGGACTTTTGTTCCGGAGGCATATTTTTTTCCACTTTTATTTTTGAGAGTGACGTCAAAAGCACCACCATTTTTCTCGACTTTGACAATCTCCCGCCCGGAAAGTTCCGTATTCGGCAGGTCTGCTTTTTTTCCTGAATCATCGGTGTTAAAAGCAATCATGGAACCAGGACCGCATTGCCATTTATCGCCATTTTTTATTTTTATTACCGTATCATCGGCGTTGCAATCGGCAACCAGTTCGGTGTCGGTATCCGCGATCGCGCCTACGCTTTCTGATGATATCTGCTGCCCCTTATAGTTAAGCGGCATTATCCCCAGATAAAATTTGGCGGGTTTGGAGTCTGGAGCAAGCTTGAAAGAGCCTGAAATTTGATAGCTTTTTTCCGGATCAACCGTGATTGCCGACTTGGAAATCATAATTGTATTGTCTTTACAGGCCAGTGCATTTTCCGCTTCAACAGCAGTCAAAACGATGTTGTTTTTTTCGCTCCAGTTGCACAGCCATTCGCTATTGGATTTCGGATTCAATGCCGCAGATTCATCGGCAAATACAGCATTTACCGCGAGTATCGCAATTGTTGCGGAACTGACCTTTACCAGATTGGTGAATTGTTTCATTCTTGCGTTCTCCTTGTTGTTCTAAATGTGTAGTAAAAATATAGTCTCATAACGTTTTTATTTTTTCAAAACCTATCAATCTCTTTCAACTTTTTTTCATCAATCGTCTATTTTTTGTTTTACAATGCTTTTGACAAAAACTACTATTCATCGCCATCAGTGATGGGATAGGCAACCACAGGTGGTTGACATGCCCTATACGAGACAGAAATGTACCACTTTATGGCTCCTCCTGGATACCGATCACTCTGTAACCACCCCCTTCCACTGTTATATTTTTCAGTTCACTGGATATCATGCTGATCGGCTTTTCTTTGTTTTGATTCAGCATCTCTTCGACAGTAACCTTTTTCAGATTAAGTTTGTTACTGTCGATTTTTATATCCGTGGTCAAGGGTTCTCGGGTCAGGTTGGCGATAACGATTAATATTTTATGTAGCCCTTTCTGGGGCCATTTGTAATAACTGATTTTGATTTTGTCATTGTCCGGCTTGATTTCGGTGTTTTGCCAGTAACCGACAAATTCGGCCGCGGATAAATCCGTGCGGATAATAACCTCCCAGATTTGTGCCAACGGTACGAGATTTATATTCGCGTTGTTAATCTGAATATCGTGAAGGATTAACGGCGCGATGGTTCTGACCGCATATTTTTCATCGTAGAAATTGTATTTTTTCAAATGCGGCAAATATGCCTGAGCCCTTGTGTATTCCGGGAGAAAATTAATCCCTACTCCCCTGATTTTCCAATTCAATTCTGTCTGGTAGACCTCTGGCTTTATATTTTCCGAATAAAAATATTCAGGATTATCCGCGATTTTAGTCGTGTATTGCTCGCCGGGGAACCAGTAATCCGAGAAATTGTGGGCGATCGGATTAAAATAACTGTGATTATGGTTAAACAGGATTTTACCCGTTTTGTGCAGTATTTTATAGTTCTGGAGTAAAATCCGGCGCAAGCCTAACGCTGTGGAAGTATGAATCGGCCGCCCAAAGGCATCCTGGCCACCGCAACCATGCTCGGTGTTTTGGCAGTAAGACGGCCAGCACAGGTCATAATAGATTCCTCCGATTTCCGGACACTTTTCTACAAGGTTTTTGACGTTCATATCCATAAAAATGGCGAAATCTGAATTGCCGCATACCGCATACGAAACATACTTTATCCCCCCTTTGCTGCCGGTAGGTCCGCATAATCTCCCCGGTACGCATTCCCATGTTTTACCGAAATAATCGTATTCGGAGTGAACAGACGGCATTTGCGTGGGCTGACCATACGGCAGCACGATTGGAACGTTTTTATTATTCCAGAATTTCATGTATCCACGGAACTCTTTGATGTCTCTGGGAATCAGATTGGAGGCATCGGTGTCATCCGGACTGAGTGCATCACGTTGAGAATTCCAGCCGGAAACAAAACAATTTACCTTCGTTGTTCCCGGCAACCCTTGAAAGAAATTCCTGAACCGTTCCGGGGGACGACGCGCGGGTGACCCCATCAAAACCATGGTGTAGGGCGCTTTTTGTGCAAGTTTAGCCGCGCCGTTGACGATCCCAATTTCCACCTCAGCTTCGCCTTGCTTGTTTCTGACAATAGTTACCGGCTTTTGGCCGCCGGGTGCAGGTACCCAGTTGGCATCCGATTCCGGCCACCAGAATAAACCCACATCATGCCCCGTGACCCATACGGAAAAATCCGTCAAATTCGCTTCAATTGGTTTGAAATCCAGTTCAATTCTGTCCTGTTTCCACGGCACCAGCAGCGGCGTCAACACAAACCGGCTCGCCTCTTTGCACAATGAATAGTTCATCTTCATAGAACCGAGCTTTATTTCATTTTTCGGCTCAAGCACAAATTTGAACACGTACACTCCATCAAAATACAAAGATCCCGTCCACGAAATATTCAATTCCGAATATTTTGAAAGCCGTCCTCGGCCGCTGAACGAAACCATGTCTGGAGCTTCCTCCGTAACCTTAAAATCGTTCCATTCGATGGATGAGAGTTGTCCATTTACGTCAATCGTCAGCGTTATGGGTCTGGTTAATAAAGGTATCGCCTGGCTGAATATTTGTTTTGGGAAAGGCCCCGCCCCCATCTCGTAACGTCTCCCCCAAACCTCATACACTCCATCTCCGGTTTTCTTGATTGGAGTCCAGGGAGGGGGGATGTCCCGATCGAATTTATACTGGCTGTATTTTTTCAGTTCCGGCACCCTGAATTCGGTTTCCTGTTCCAATTCCTTCCGGTTGGTCTGGGCATTCAGGATGGCGACCTGAATACGAAAGTTGCCTGCGGGCAAGTTCTTCGGCAAAGGCAAATTTACCGTATCAAGCAGGAGTTTGGGAACAAATCCAAATTCGGAGACGGTTTTATTTTCAGTCATTATCAGCATGCACATCTGCTCTATGTTTAAGCAATACTTTCACAACATCAAGATGCCCATTTCTACTTGCCAATCTTAAAGCATAATCATTGTCA
>CAIJKT010000965.1 GCA_903821255.1 uncultured Lentisphaeria bacterium
CCTATTTGATTCATCCGTGGTCTTCCGTCATCTGGGCCAATTACTGGTTTGTTACTGCCATCTGTCTGCCGCTGGTGATCGGTGCGGTAACCACCGTCTGGTTTACTATCGGCTGTATCCATGATTTGCGTATTTTCTTCCGCCGCCTTCATGAGGAAAAGATTGACTTGCATGACGACGGAGTGGTTGAGCACTGAGAAAATCAGAAAATTGGATGAAAAAGAAACTTTAAAAATGATTTACAGTTCTTGAAAAAAATATTAAACTAAACCATTACAAACAGGATTGATTAAAACGATGAAACATCTCGCGATCAAGGAATTCATTGAACAAAGCTCTTTCGTCGGGTATCTGGAAAGCTGCTGGAATGGTACTTATTACCTGAAATTTCCAGTCAATGAAAGCAATAACGGCTATGATCCGTGCGGTATCAATACGCATATTCTGTTTTATCTTGTATATACTGAAGTGCAGCAAATGGACTGCGCTGTGCCGGGAAGGGCGGCAAAACTTGCTGTATGGCTGGCGGACCAGATTGATGAGAATGGACTGACCAGAGAGGAAAACGGCACCTCTACAGACCATCCTGCCGCCAATTCCACGGTTGCCGATGCAATAGGCATCGCCGCATGGTATGCCAAAGATATCGGCATTTCAGGTAAGGCCAGGCAGAAGGTTGTCAGTGCCCTGCTGCGGATGGTTGAACTCAATTACCGCATCAGGTATCCTGAAGGCTGTGCCGGCAAAAGCCAGCAGTTGCGGTTTGAACTGCGCGTCTATTACTGGGCGTGGCTGCTTACCGGCAGCGAAATCTATAAACAGCGTTTTTTCGAACTCTTCGATAATGGCATTGAGCGGTACACTAATCCTGCCGCCATTGATGGCGCACTGCAACAGCCAAGTATGCGTCCTGACTGGACTTGGAACTATGTCTGCTCCAGCGGAGACGTTGATTATGCCACCAGCACCCATACTCCGGCTTATTACTGCACGGAGGCCAACGGTTTTCTCTTCGTCTATATGCACGGGCTTAAAAACGGCTTTATCAAGCGCAATCCGCGTTATGACCGGTTCTGCAAAAAATATCTGCAAGGTCTTATGCGCAACCTCAGCCGTGCCGGACACCTCTGCAGCGACCTGGACGGCTACGGCATTCACCGTGCATGGTTCGGCCCGGTGCTGATTGAATCCGTGCCGTGCGAAGCCGCGCAAGCCGCTTCAATCCTCGGATTGCCGGAACTAGGCAAGTGGCTGCGCTGGTACATCGACCGCTATATTGATTATGTGATGCGTGATAAAGACTATCCGTTTTCCGGCCTGCCGGGAGCTATGCCTTACGGACATAAGATCGGCATTGAAGCCCAGTTCAGCAAACTTGCCGAAGCAAGATTCTACGGTACGCTAGTCCGCGGCATTGCTGAATTCGATATTGAAAAGCTGAACCCGGTCTGTCCGCCTGCGTTCGCCTCTTACGCTTGGTGCGCCAAATGGCTCCGGATCAGCACCCCTGTTTATGAAACCAGTTTTTCCGGGGCAACGTCGCTTCGTAATGTCCCGGTGGTTAAAAATTTCGGTGATCCGAATCTGGGGACTCTGATCGGCGGTGCACCGGTTACCACGCTGTTTGCCGGTAACAGCCTCATGTACGCCGCATCATTCCCGCTTGCAAGTCTCTGGCATATTGAGGTCAAAGATCACAATGGACGGACGTTCCAGAGCGCTGCCGCATCGTTTAATGACGAAACATCATTCTGCGTACGGCATTCCGCTGGAGATATGCTGGCGGAAGCGCTGTTCGAGCCGTATTCCGAACCGGTAATGCTTACTCTGAAAAATGACGAATACATCGAATCGCTTTGGACCAGGCAGGAACGGAAAGACAATCTGGCTTATGCTGTAAAAATGAAATATTCTATAGCATACATCGAAACTGAATGGCTGGCGCAAAGCCATGCCGGACACTACGTGGACAAAATCAGCTTCTGCATCCCGATTCCGGATATGGACGCAGAATGGCGCGATGAGACTGTTGGGGAATGGTGCAAACTGGACGCTGTAACGCTTGATAAATGGCCGGTCGCACTGCGCTGGAGTGTCAACGGCAAAACCGTCACTATCACGCTGAATGCCCCGCCGGATAATCGCGGCTGTGCCTGCCGAATTGTCCTGCTGCCGGACGAAGACGGTATGCCGGGCGGTAAAAATGCGTTCTGCCCATACCGTATCAAGCAGGTAAGGTTGGAATTGACGCCGACTACCGGTCAGTCCGTTTGGCGTATGAAAAACTCAATCAGTTTTTAACTGATTGACGCAGTCATGACATATTAATTCACATATAAAGGGGGATTTCTGGATGAGTACCAACTGGAAAATAATAGTATTGGCTGGCGGCATGCTTGGTGCGGGAATGACTGGAATAAGTGGAGAAACTCCTTCCTATGGAGTGTGTGCCCATATTACCCGGCATGAGTTGGAGATTGCACCGCGAGAAATGCAATTGCTGACCGGGTGCGGCGTTGGCTGGATAAGAACTGATTTTGACTGGAAAACTGTGGAGCCCAAGCCTGGTGAATGGGATTACTCCAGATTTGACGCTGTGGTTGACCTGGCGGAGAAAAACGGCATCCGGCTGTTGCCGATTCTCGATTACGATGTACCATGGGCTTCGCCTGCCTGGAAGCATCAGGATAAATGGCTGGAATACGTCAGCCGGACTGTCACCCGTTATAAAGGGCGGTTGTCGTACTGGGAAATATGGAATGAAGAAAATTCGGATTTGATGTGGCGGGATAAAGCCGATGCGGAAAACTATCTCAAACTGATAAAAGCGACCTATAATACAATAAAAGAAATCGATCCACAATTGAAGGTCGTGCTGGGAGGAACTGCAGGGATTCCGATGGATTATATTGAGAAATTTCTCAAGTCTGGCGGCGGCAACTACTTTGACGTAATGAATATCCACCCTTATCGTCATCCGAATTTTCCGGAAAAAGTCAATCTATATGATGATATGATTACCTTGAAGAAACTGATGAATAAATACGACGTCGAAAAAGATATCTGGATTACGGAAATCGGCTGGCCAACTCAGAAAACGGAAGATTTGCTGGGTGATATTATTGATTGCGGTCTGAAGACTGCCGGGGTTGAGCTGAGTCAATTGAAAGTTGCAATCATTGATGATCCGGAGTACAATTATGGAGGGAAAAATCTTAATGTCGAAAAACTTATTCACGGAGCAATGGTAAAAAGCATCACGCTGGTGGAGTTAGCCAGACTTGATCCCGGAGAATTCAAGGTATTGCTGCTTCCGCCGACTGAAAATTTCCCGATGAGTTATTTTGCGGGTCTGGAGAATTATGTGAAAAACGGCGGAACGGTGATTTTCTGGCGAGGTGTCCCCCTTTATTACGATTTAAGAAAAATGGCCGACGGCGGGTCGAAGGACGTAAAAGTCGGGGAAGAATTCCGGCAGCGTTTGCATCTGGGCTGGGAAGCATGGTGGACCGCCAAGAATGTACCGGCCGAAACGAAACGTTATATTATCGCTGATGAATTCAAAGATAAAATCAAGATTAAAGATCGCGAACTGCCTGCCGGAGTATTTTTGACGGCATCCGGATTGCGTTCCGGAGACCGCATGACACAAATCATATGGGGCGAGAAAAATGGATACAAAGGGTGTGTCGCTGCATTATATCAGTTAAATAGCGATCTGAAAGGGAATGTTATTGCCATTGCTTTTAAACAAATTTCCAGCGGCGTTAGCGAAACGGTTCAGGCGGAGATACTTCCTCGCGCTTATCTGCTGGCATTTCAGGCTGGAGTGAAGAAGATATTCTGGTACGAATTGCAGGCCACTGAGTCTGAAAGCTGCGACCAGGAGGCGCACTTTGGTTTGCTGCATCGGGATTTGTCGCCAAAGCCTGGATTCGATGCCTGCCGCACTCTGATTGCGATGCGGCCTTACGGCACGACCCGGCAGACGATCGTATCCAATAAGAATAACGCTTATCTGGCATCATGGGATCGGCCTGACGGCGTCAAAGTCTGGGCGCTGTGGTCTGGGAGCGAACCCGTTGACTGCGTATTGCGTCTTGATGGGAAAATAACGAGGGCTGTTGATTTTATCGGACAGCCATGTCAGATTCCTTTTGGTGGCGATACACTTGCGCTGAAAGCAAAGCAGGGAGTTACATATTTCATCGGTCCGAAACAAATTATACTGGATCAAGCGGTGAGCCTAGGCGGTGATAACAAGTAAAGAATGATTGATTAGTAATCATCCTGCCAACATTCCGGTAATATCCTTTTTACGGAAGTCCAGCTTGTGTAATCAATATTGCCGGATATTGCATTGACTCTGGCGTAATAGGTTCCGATAGCAAGATTGCCAGTAATTACATCTTCAAGCAATCCGGTGTTGGACGATTTCTTTAATTAAGTCAATAATGCAAAAGTAAAATTCGGCGA
>CAIJKT010000966.1 GCA_903821255.1 uncultured Lentisphaeria bacterium
CCGCTGGCGATATGCTGTTGATGGAAGTCAAAGCCGGATCGGTGCTGCTGCGTGAAGGTGGTATTTTCAAGCGTTGTAACGACAATCATCGCAGCCCGCGATCAGTCTGTCAGGTCATCAATGCCTTGGCGCTGGCATCACCTGCCATTATCAGCAAGAGTCCCTATCAGGGTGAATTTCCTGAATTTTTGCATTACGATTCTGAGTTTGAATTGATTAAACAGACTGAGTGTGCCGTCGTGAACCTGCTGGAACAGGGCTATGCGCTAACAGATATCGTGGTATTGACAGGACACGGGCGCAGTAAATCAAGGCTCTTGAATGCGGAGCGTATTGGTCGCTTCACGACACGACAAGACTTACTGTACACCATTCAAACAAAAAATCAAAAAGAATACTGTTTCCAGTTCCAACTTCTTCTGTGTTAATGATTTTACAGAGAACTCAGCGGTTCATGGGAACAGATAAAGGCAGGATCATCGTCGCGGGGCAAGATTATGAGCAGCCGGCACCAGCCCTTTCTTAAAAAAAAGAGTCGGCATTTTACAAATATTATAATCCATACTGCTCATATACAATCCATAAAAATTGAACTTATAAATATAAGATACACCAATCACACAGAAAATCAATATCGCTGATTGTCTTTGGAAGTTTGATAAACACTCAAGCAATTTGTACTTTATTAAACGGTATTTTAAATTAAAGCATCTATTAATAATAGTTTACAGGCAATGAAATGTCTTCATTGCCAGCTCATTTAATCCTTACCGGAAGAAGCCTGCTGCTCTTTTATTACGGTGCCGTCATCATAAACATCCGGCTTATAAACTTTCAAGTTTTTAAATAAATGTCTTAAATCCAAAACCCCGCCCCAGATAAACCAGACCGTCGTGACCATCCCAATTGCAAGCGGAATGATAATGGCATAATATTTCCAGTAAAGAGACCACCAGTTCAGCGGCCAGGGACTGACCAGATTCCAAATCGTCACGACAACAAATACCACCCACCAGAACATCGTCCAGCCGAAAACGCTGACAGAAATCACCTTATCGCCGCGAGTGAAATTTTTATCAATTCCAATCAGTGAACTCCATGAGAACTTTATAATATTCACAGATTTGACCTGATCGCCGGTAATGGCATATTGACCGCGATGAAGCATTTTCTCCATATTGAAATCTTTGCGGCAGGTCAGCAGCGAAACAACTATATATAATAATATCGATGTAACCATTGCCCAGAAATACATTACCTGACCATTGATTGGAAATTTGCCCGGGTTATCCAGCAGTATCTGGACATGCGGGAAAAATTGCAGCAGCCATGGTTGTATAGTTTTCCAGCACTGCTGCAGAATGATTCCGGAAACAGCCAGACCGGAACCGGAAATCATCGCCGCCCAGGCTCCGGCGGTGGTTCCCTTTTTCCAGTAAAGTCCGCCTGCTATAATTGAACCGGCTCCGCCCAGGAAAATCGCCCCGGTCAATGCGAAAAACATCAGAATATATTCAGTCTGGCGGAAGAGCAGGCTGAAGAAAAATCCAAAAACCGCGACGCCGACAATCGCCCATCGCAATATTCTGATATGCTGTTCCGGCGTAAACTGCTTTTTCCTGAAAGGCAGCACGATGTCCTGAATAAAAATACTGCCCCATGAATGCATA
>CAIJKT010000967.1 GCA_903821255.1 uncultured Lentisphaeria bacterium
TATTTGCCGGGCTTTAAATTCTTAATCTGCTGGCTCATGGTGTTTTGAATAAACACGGCCGCCTGATGATCCAATGCAATGCGAACGGAGTTAAGACCTTTATAGCCGGCTTCCCGGATTAATTTACTATTTGCAGACCAGGATAATAATTTGCCGTCATTGTCGAATTTCAGTTCACTGTTCTTCAACAGATTAGTATTCTCCTGAACAACATTATCCTCCGCAATTTTCTCCGCCTGAACCAATGCCGGATTTAGTAAGAACGATAAAAGAGCTAATCCAATTGATATTGTCATCTTGCGCATTTTGTATATTCCTTGTATATGGTTGGTTTACGGGTAATCTGATTCTGATTAAAAAACAAAAACATGGACTGTCCCCTTAAATGCGAGGGTATTCCAGATTTGTTTACCATGTTGTTGCCAGGAATCAGTGCGGCAGCATTAAACCAGTCATTTTAATGGTTGCCAACTATCGCGAGTAGATGCGCTGGAAGTAAACTGCGTTCCGGCAGAATAAATACTGACATGGCCATCGTTAAACAAGAAGTTGGCTTTCATGCTGTGATTCTGGTATGCCGGACTTTTCAGGTCATCGTAATAGATATTTGCGTTATAGGCTTGAGCTTGAGTTCCTGCGGCTGCGCCACAAGGCAAGGCGCCCCAAAGAACCATGTTCACTTCCACCACAGTTACCGTATTATTTGGAATAAAGTTGAAATTCCTCGGCATTGTAGCCCAGGGAGAAGTTTGATAATACCAGCAACCTCCTTTTCTGCCGGCGGAATCATCTACTCCTTTAACTGGCGTATAGGAGCAACGATAATATGGCGCACCGTCAACAAGACGGGCCGCCGGACATAAAAACACACCTTTCGTCGTATATTGATCAACGCCTTTAATAAAAGAATTATATTTAGGCGTCTTCCCTGCCAGCAATGGCGCAAAGGATGCAGGAATGCCGTTGGTTGCATCATATGGCCACCAACCTTTGCTGTCATCTACATACATGGCGAGCATTGATCCTATCTGCTTGAGATTGCTCGTACAGGCTGTTCGTTTAGCCATTCCTCTGGCCTTTCCCAGTGCCGGCAGCAACAACGATGCCAGAATCGCGATGATAGCGATCACGATAAGGAGTTCGATGAGTGTAAAATTCAACTGCATCCAACAACCTTTTTGCTTCTTTCTCATGATTTTTCCTTTCTCCTAAATAGTGAGATACTTTATTTTACTGCATAACTCTCATTCGTATGATATAATTATAATGCAACGGATTGTTTTTATCAATAATTATTACGCCAATATTTATAAATATTACGCCATAGTTATTGCAGGTAATTCCTAATGAGCAGTCGTCTACTGCTCTTCATCCTTGTGCTTCCTGTACGTTTTCGGACTTATCTCGAATATCTTCTTAAATTGCTTTGCAAAATAAGCGCTGTCAGTGAACCCAGTTTGCAAAGCGATTTCAGCCATGCTCACGGACGGGTTTATCAGCAACTGTTTGGCATGGCGCAACCTGACACTTAAAAGATGCTCAAAAGGGCTCTGCCCCGCAGCTTCTCTGAAATTTCTCTGAAATGTTCGCGGAGCACAGCCGCTGATTTTTGCCAGAGTTTCAAGCTTTATCTTTTTGCTGTAATTTCTCTCCAGATAAGCCAATACCTTGTCAATACTGTTTTTATCGCAGAATGAGTCCTGTTTAAACTCTTTGCGCGACAGGAAAACTACCAGTTCTGTCAGCAGTGCGGAACATAGAGACCTGTAACCTGGTCTTTTTTCAGCCAACTCGGATCTGATTCTTCCCGCGATTCGCTCCAAATGGCTGATATCGTCAGGACTAAGTGCCGAAATTTCATATTTCACATGATACGGCACCGCATGTAATTTGTTAATCGGAAAAAAGAGAGCGTGAAA
>CAIJKT010000968.1 GCA_903821255.1 uncultured Lentisphaeria bacterium
AAGTTATAATAAATGGCAAAAAACACAGCTTACTTGTCAAAATGCACAAAAATTATCTGAAAAACATTACTGTGCAGCGGCATTTTTTAAATCCGGTTACGCTGCTTTTTATTCAGCACGACGAAAATATATGTGTACCGCGGGTAACTCATGCACATGCTTTCTGGCAGCTTGAATACATTATTTCAGGTTCTGTTGAAATAAAATCCGGCAGAAACAAGCTGAAAGCAGGAACTGATGACTGTATCCTGGTTCCTCCCGGCTGTCCTCATTGCTTCACATATGGCAATAAACCGCAATCATCATGGTCAATTAAATTTTGCACGGAGATCGCGATTCAGCCGGGGAATATTCTGGTATTGAAAAAGTCCGATCTTTCAATGAATATAAGGCATTTACTGCTGGCGGAACTGAACATATATAGCTTTACCGGCGAGTCTTTCCTGGTTATAGAAAGCTTAACCGGATTACTGGCGGAACTGGAACTTCAGACCAGGCAGGCCGCGTCGACTGAATTGACCATTATTGACCGCGTGAAAATGTTTATTGATAATAAAGCCGGAAGGCGTATAACGGTAAATGAAGTTGCCGGTTTTGCCGGATGTTCACGCAATCATATTTCCAGCTTGTTTCACAAGGATACCGGTATGAAATTGAAAGATTTTATTGACCGGCAGCGTATCGAAACAGCCAGTAAAATGCTCCAGTACAGCAATCTTAAAATTGCAGAGATTGCAGAAATTATGGAATTTTCCGATGTCTTCTCCTTTTCGAGATTCTTTTTCACCAACAGCGGCATATATCCCACTAAATTCAGGCAGTAGAAACAGTTCGCAAAATAAGTGCGAGACTGAATCAGGATTTCGGCAGCATATTGGTTGACTGCTTAATTGCGGGCTGCTCCGTATCCGCTTCTGAAACAGGTTCCCAGCGTTCGACGCGAACGTTATTTTCAACGGACGCACGCAAAATCCAGGTTTTGCCGGAGTAAGTGTCCAGCTTGAAAACGCCGTTTTCAGATCTGGTTTCAGAAATGCTGTAGCTGCCGCCGAAAAGAATAAACCGCGCGGTATTGATGGTGGAAGTAATATTTTGTGCGCCATTGGTGGCATAAGCAACCGCCGCAGTCAACATGGCAAGCCCAACCAGTCCCCAAAGCTTCCAGCGAGATTTCATAATCAATGCCCTCTCATTTTATTGTGTTAAACCTTAACGGTCTTCAAATCGTTTGACTGTTTTCATAACTTTGGGATTGGCAGAAAGTTTTTTTGCCGATTCAAACGCCACTTCCTGGACTGCCTTGTATATCGCGTCCGGAACATCTTTCTTGTTTTCATGAGGCAACTCGACCGTCTTCTTCATCTCGAACGCGTCAACTTTCTTTTCGCCGGGCTCTTTAAAAACCACGATTACATCCAGCGTATATTGCGCAACGCCGCCGGAAACCACCAGTTGCGATTCCGGCACCGTAACGTAAATCGTAAAAGCGTCAATCACCTCGCTGCGCGGAGATTCAAAAATCTTGCCGGCCGCGCTGTTAAAACCGTTCCGGAGTATTTCCTGAAGCGGATAATTATAAGTATCTTCCGTGAATATATTCGGTCCGCTGCCAATCATGCTGTCCGGACAATGCACTTCAACCCGGCATGGCACTTTAAATTTTGTTTTACTCAAAGCAGCGGTCTGCTCCGCGGTCAAGTCTGATTTATTAGGATCAACTGCCGGCATATACACACTGCTGCAGCCGCAGAAAGAAACGGCGGCAGCCGCGAGCATCAATAAAAAACACCTGTTCACTATTCAACCTCCTCGCCGGCATGCCTGACCTGAACCGCAGTGCCTTCAACCTTGGTCCAGAAAAATGCCACTATTAATAAATTCAACGTATTATATTCTTCCGTCACCTCAATCATTGCATTGCCTTTGCCATTCGTGATCGCATTATCGCGGGCAGCTCTGGAAGGCTCTGAAGGCATGAACGGAATACCGAGAATCATAAAACCTGATGCACTACCTGAAGTGCGGGCAGATTGTGTTTTTGTATAAGTGTCCTTTTCGGAGATTGGAGTTGTTGACGGGGAAATGGAGATTACGCTAGTGCAGCCAGCAATGAACAGCATCATGAAACATCCCGACACCGCCGCAATGACCCGGCACGGAAATAAACAATTTTTAATGTTCTTTTTCATAATTTACTCCAGCAGGTTACCGGACTTTTTAAATTTAATGGCATCGCCCCTGACCACGATTTTCTGCACACTGTAGAAGAAGTAAGGGTTGTAAATATTTTCCGCGGGAACATTAATCAACGCATCGGCTTTGTATTTGGCTTTGGCCTTCTGCATGGCATCGTAGGCACTGCAGGTAGTGACCGGAAAGATCATCAGAATTGCAACACTGGAGTCAACGGCATACGCGTTCTGCTGAATGAGCGTGTAACTGTCTTTGCTGGAGATCGGCATTGTCGAAGGCGCCAGACCGCCGGGCGAGGTACAGCCGGCCAGCATACAAATCAGCCCCGCCAGCGAAACCGCGCAGATTATTTTTTTATTATTCATACTTCCTCTTTGCCCCCTGAACTCAAGTTTGATATGTTATTTTAGCAGGAATCACCGTTTTTACAAGACCGCAATGACAGTTTCATAATTATTTGGGAATAAAGCGGAGACGCCTTTTTGTTGCAGTATCTATTTTGAATTTACGCCCGACTTCCGTCAGCACGGCATCTTCAATTTTACCGGCATCCAGCCTGGTTTCAATTTCAATGATCGAGTAAAGACGGCTGTCGAATTCACGTCTCCAGGCATAAGAAATGTCCGGATTGCCGCGCAGAGCTTCAATCAGCTTATCGAAAGTTTCTTTGTCGATCTGTTTAAACTCCAGTTGAACTTTTGCTCCGAGATCAAGTTCAACGACCCATTTCGCAAGTATATTCCGGAACAGCGAATAGGCATTTTCCTGCTCTGCGCTTTTGGCTTTGCCGGTCAATATTTCCATCAGGTAATACCGCAGAAGCTGGTCCGGCATTTCATACGGCAGTCGCATATTGCCCTCGCCGCGGAAAAATTGTGTAGGAATATTAACGGTCGAAATGACTTCCCCGGTATCGGTCCAGACCGCCTGCATGTTGATGCCGACAGAAGCATCGCGCACCTGAACGTCCGGGAAAGGCTCTTTCATCTTGCCGACGCTGCCATTTACACTGGCGGTGATTTTAAAATCGGAAGTGCTGGTAATGCCGGCTTTTTTTACTTTGCTTTCCAGATTGTCTCCGAGCAGCGCGGCCCGGTCTGACTCTTTTTCATCGCGTTCCTGAATCACGTTCTGTTTAAAAACCTCAAGCCCGGTCTTCTGGGCGATTTCTTCAAGCACCGCCTGGGATACCGGCATTTCAGAATTGTACTCGCCGGAAATTTTTTCCTTGACCTGAATCGTCAGCCGCGGTGACTGCATCCGTTTAACCAGCAGTCTGAGCGCCATCACCTGATCCATGCCGGGACTGCCTTTGCCAACCTGTGCTTTAATCGTAACGCTGTAGATTTTATCCTTATCCGAATAACTCCTGGAGATTACTTTATAATCTTTAATGTAGCCGAACGACGAAGTAATAACCCGGTCATATTCCATCTGGAAATTACTGGCCTTCGATTCGCTCATGACATCAACGCCGGCGCCCTGCTGAACAGCCTCCCGCAGCGCTTTCGCCAGCGCCTGTTCGCCGGCTTTGTCCGGAGTGCCTTCCGCGCTTCCGGTAACCGTCACTTCCTTAAGTTCCTGCGCCCAAATACCGACAGCGGCGAACAGAACAAAACAAAGTATAATCCTTTTCAAAAAACGCATCTTCATAGAATCTCCCGTTATTTTATATTTTCCAGCGAGCCAGCCCCGCTTGTTTGTTCCTTTAACGATTTTGGTGTTCCGCAATAACGCACCGTTGCCGCCCCGGCGGCTTTGGCGTTCAAGCTGCCCTGAACATTGACCGTGGCGGTTGATGCGCCTTTAGCGTCAACGTCCGCGTTTTGCGCCATTAGTTTTCCGGCATCAACACTTACTGCGCCATTAATTTTCAGCTTGAAATCTTTGACATTGCCGGAAATGACAAGATCCCCGGCGGCATTTCCGGCAAAAATTTCCAGCCTTTCCCCGGCAACATCATTTATTACTATATTCCCCGCGCCCGAAAAATCTAACCGGGCTAACAGCGGCAGCCCGATTATTAATTTAATTTTTCCGTCCGGCTTGTAATCCTTCTTCAGCCCGACGCACAACTTTCCATTTGAAGCGTTTATTGTAACATATTCTATTGCACTCCTGCCGGCACTGACAGTAATCCGGCAATCCGCGCAACGCTGAACATCGACATCAAATGCGCCGTCAATCGCAAGCGCAGTGAATGGAGCCAGCGCTTTTGTAACAGAAACCGTTCCGCCTGAAGGTTTCTCTCTGCCGGAGTCACTGTCCGTGGAGATTCCGCTGTTTACAGAAGAACTGGCATCATGGACATTTTTCACATTGGTCTGCTGGTCTGAGATTACAGATGCCGCCAGCCAGCAGCCCATGATAATTTTAACGAAAAGCATCCGCAGTCTCCCGCAATTAAGATTATTTTAAATTTATTCCGGAATTGGCCTCAGATTTTTCTCTGGCCGAATTTACGCCGCCGCCCTGCTGGTTGTCGACAGTTGCGTTATTGATTTTAGCGTTGCTGGCGGCAATTCCGGAATTGACGGAGGAATTATTCTGAGCAGAGGCAGTTCCGCTTACATTGGAATTTATCACTCTGCCGTTTTTGATGCTGGCGTTATCGGCTTCAATGCCGGAGTTGATCTGCGAATTGTTCTGTGCAGTGTTGGCTATATCAACATTACAGTTGGTAATTTCGGATTTTTGAATGGAAGATTTTTTTACGCTGATGCCGGAATTTACCGTGGAATTATTTTCCGCGCGATTGGAACCCCCGGTATTGACATTGCTCAGTTTCGAATCACGGATATCAGCGCCTGACGCATCTATGCCGGAATTGATTTGAGAATTTTTTACCGCGATATTCAGCGCATTCTCATTAATATTCCGGAGAATGGAATCGCTTACTTTGGCGGTTGCTTTAACCGCAGGGTTATCTTTTGAAACAGCCTTGATTTCCGATGGCGCGGTTTTATTCGCTCCGGCTTTTGCGGGCGCAACGGCAGCGCCTTCCGCTTTTTTCCCGGCGTCATTATTCTGTGCCGGCATTGCCGGCAGATTATTGAATGACAGCGCGATCAAGCTGATAAGTAAAAGTTTTAATTTCATTTGTTCTCTCCCTGTTTGCCGCCGGACAGATGTTCCGCAGCCTCCTGCCATGATTTATAGTAAGTGTCTGTCGAGAACGGCTGCCATGTATCGGCCTTCCAGCCCTTTCCGGGGAAGTTGAATATCTTCATATCCGATCCGTTGACCCTTACTACAACATACAATTGTCTTTGATCGTCTGTCTGAGGACCGGCAACCAGTTGATACTGCAAATTATTTTTGGGATCGGCAACTGATTTGCTGCTGTCTTCGCGATTGACTGCGGGAGGAGTCTTCCGGTAATCTGCAATGACAAGCCTGGTTTTGCCGAAATCTGCTTTCTTCACTGCTTCATCAGCTTCCAGTTCTCTGGTCGCGTTCATAAGGAATTCATGAACCTCTTTGATGTTGATGCCGCCGATTTCACCGTGGGAAGCGCCATTGGTCAACCCCCGTTTAGTCCAGATAAAAGCGGTCAGAAAATCATTGTTCTGAACCGCCAGCGTGGTTTCATAAAAACATGCCAGCGTAACCATTTTTTCTGCTTTGGACCGCCACTCTCCGGCTTCGTGCCCGCCGGCCCGCCGGCTCTTCTCAATCATTTCCATGCTGCATGCATAGACTTCGGCGGTGCGTTTGGGATTGGCGTTATAGGCTTCAACTATACATTTATCGAGATCTTCAAAACTGCTGTCGGCCGACACCGCCGCACACAGGCAGAAAAGCAAGACAGAAATCAGCATTGCCGGAGAAAATTTTATGGTCATTGCAAACTCCTGTTTCCCGGAATTGTAATTTAAGGCATGACGTCAACGCTGCCTTCGCTGATTTTAGGGGTCGCTTTCTTTAAGGCCTGTTCGGAACGTTCCTGATTATCATCATTGGCGACAAATCCCTGCGCAGCCCGGCCTTCGGCTTCAATGGCGTCTTTATCATAATCAACGATTTTCTGTCCGAGCAGTTCTGCCAGGCGCTTCAGGTCCAGGCGCAGTTTTACAATCGCCACGGCCTCCTCGCCTTTGCCTTCCCAGGCGAATCCATCGTATTCGGCACCCATTACAGCTCCTATAACCTGAGCCTTGACCTTATCCGATGAAAGCATGAAATTCTTCACTTTAGTGTTACTTTCCAGCGTGAATCCACCGATTTGCTTAAACAGGTTTTTATAAGCTTCGATTTCGGCGGCGCGGAGTGCGGCCAGTTTATTAGTATTTGCCGGGGTGGAAGAGGCAAAAGCGACCCGGCGTATTTCCAGATTCGGAAATTTATCCAGGTTGAATTTATCTTTGTCTATAATATCGGCAATGCGGCTCAGCTTCAATACCGCGGTTACCTGGGCAATGTCTGTTTTCGGATCATATTTTTCAATGAATTCAATGCCTCTGATATTCCGCTCGCCGGTCTTGGTTTCGGTGGTGCCGAGGAAACTGCCTTCGCTCAAGTTGGTGACTTCTTCCAGAAAACGGATTTTGACGCCATAAACCGTTTCGACAATATTCCGCTGAGCCAATACCCGCGCGCAATTAACTGAATTGAGTTTCTTCTGCGGCCCTGAAAGCTCCTTCCCATCCGAACTGAATTGAAACAGACAGAACACAACAGTCAAAATTGAGGCCAGCTTGATTTTCATCATTTCTTTTTTTCTCCGTTATCTTTCGAGTTTTTGCCTTTCGGCGTATCGTCCGGCGGGGGCAACACGTTTTCCAAGTCAATGGTAAACTTTTTAGTTTTATCCTGAGAGACTTTACCTTTTACCACTATGATTTTTTCGTCTTTGGCGCAGTTGCCGAATTCTATTTTATCTGTCGAGACCTGGTCTATTTTCACTTTAAATCTGGAATCTCCCAGCGGAATCAATTTAGCCTTGACGTAAACTGTCTTGTTCTCATATTTTGACAAATCGCCAAGCTGCTGAATCACCTGACGGTTGATCTCATCCAGCTCTTTGATTTTTTCCGCGATCAAACGGCTCTGCGCGTCAGCCATCACTGCTGCGCCCAAAGCCGTCGTCGCGATAATGCAAAATATAATTTTCAACATATAGGCATCAGTTTCCGCCGAGATCAATACCTGAATTTACGGTTGATCCGCCGGTCGCGGTATTGGTTACATTGGTATTATTATTGGAAATCTTAGAATCTTTTACCGTTGCGCCGTTCATTATTATCCCGGAATTGACGCGGGATTTGCCATCGGCAATATTGGTTACATCTTTGTTGACGTTCGTAATCGTTGAATTCTTAATGGTGGCGTCATCTGCCGCAATCCCGGAATTGATAACCGAGCCGGCGGTGGCGGTGTTGTTCACTTTTTCATTGGTGTTGGTCAGGACTGAATCCTTAACCGTGGCGCCGGTCACTGCGATGCCGGAATTAATAACGCTTCCATCATCCGCAATATTGGTAACTTTTTTATTGGTATTGGAGATGGTGGAATTCTTGATGGTGGCGCTGTCAGCCGCAATCCCGGAGTTTATCAGCGAGCCTTTGCTGGCTTTGTTGGTCACACCTTCATTAACGTTGGAGAGCGTTGAGTTTTTAATGGTGGCATCATTAGCCATAATTCCGGAATTAATAACCGACCCGTCGGTGGCGGTGTTTTCCACTTTGACATTGCGGTTTTCCAGCTTTGAATCTTTGATGGTGGAATTATTCGCCTGGATGCCGGAATTAATGGTTGAGCCCCCGCTCGCCTTGTTGGTCACGTTCTGGTTGACATTGTCAATAACCGAATTTTTGATGGTCGAGCCTCTGGCTTCTATCCCGGAATTGACTTTGGAAGCTTCCGTTGCAACGTTGGTAACATCCTGATTGACGTTCTTGATTTCCGAATTTTTGACGGTCGTGGTGGCCCCGCCGCCCGAACTGACCTGCGTGAGGCTCATTGCCATCGGGATTGCGGTTGCGGTTACGATTACTGCGAGAATTGCCTTTTTCATGATCTCCCCCCTTTTTGTTCGTTGACAACTTCCTTAGCTGCAACTTGATTTTAAATTAATCTACCTATCATTAAACAACCGTCAGTTTCCTCCCAGATCAATTCCGGAATTCGCTTTTGCGTCGCTGCCGGTTGCGGTATTTGATACTTTCGTATTCGTTTGCGATATTTTAGCATCTTTGACAGTAGCGCCATCCGCGGCAATTCCGGTGTTCAGCCTGGCGCCGCCGGTGGCGGTATTTGTTGTATTCGAATTCTGGTTGATAATCGTTGAATTTTTGATGGTCGCGCCGTCGGCGGCAATTCCGGTATTGATTTTACCGCCCTGGCTTGCCGTGTTTGTCACTCCATTATTGGAATTGACAACTGTCGAATTTTTAATGGTCGCGTTATTCGCGCTGATTCCGGAATTGATGACCGAACCGGCGGTGGCGGTGTTTTGCACCGTAATATTGCGATTTTCAATTTTTGAATCTTTGATGGTCGCGTTATTGGCTTCCACTCCGGAATTAATGGTTGAGGCCCCGCTCGCTTTATTGGTTACATCCAGATTGGTGTTTTCAATTTTTGAATTCGCGATAACGGAACCCTTCGCCGTTATCCCGGAGTTGATTTTAGACCCTTCCTGTGCGGTATTGGTAACATTCTGATTTACATTCTTAACATCCGAATTTTTCAGATTGACATATGATAGTCCCGCCGCCATGGGCATCGCCAGGGCAGTAATAACTAAAGAGTAAATGATCTTTTTCATAAATCAGCCTCTTCGATCAATATTGAATACTTCAGAATTAACCCGCAATTAAGAATACTAAACATTATACATCATAAATATTGTGTTGTCAATCATTTACCATTCAGTATCCTTTTTGAACGGATTCAGCGGCGCTTCCTTTTTGGCCGCCGCCGGCGCTGTCTGTCTTGGCGGCGCCGCCGGTTCCTGCTGCGGTTGCGGCGCGGCGGCCGACGCGGCGTTCTGGTTCTGAGCGCCGGCAAGCTGAGTATCAATCCGGCCGATCATATCTTTCGGGTCCGGCTGATCCGGCAGCAAAAGCGACGCCTGCCGGTAAAGTTCTCTCGCCTGCGGCAATCCGCCCTGCTTGTAAAGGTTATCCGCCTGCTCAATCAAGCTGTTGTACTGAGCTATTTTTTTACTGGTGTCCTCCTGAGATTTCTGTACAACTTCATTCTGCTCTTTCTGATATCTGCGAATGCGCTTTCTGGATTCTTCGAGCGGCACGGTTTCCCATAACTTCAGGAATAACGAAGCATAATCCGGGCAATTGTAATATTTCATTCTTTCCTTGATGATTGCCAGTTCTTTGTCGGAAACCCCGGCAGCCGAGCGTTCAATGCCAGGAGTTCCGTGGAAAAACAGAAATTCTTTCAAATATGTATACTGCTGTGCCTGATTCAACGTTTCAAACTCCTCTTTCAGCCTGGCCAGCATCCTGGCATCCGGGGGTGCGCCTTCCACGCAGGTCCAGTATGGAACATCAAAATATTTGCCCAGAACTTCCAGTACGCTAAGATCCACCAGCAGGCGCAATGCCTGGTATTTCCCCTGTTTCTTGTTCAATGAATAATCAAAAGTAAAGCCGTTGCCTTCAAAGAAGAAACCGACTGACCAGCCTAGTTCGGTCTTGCGCAGATTTATGGAATTTATCGTCTGAACTCCTGAAAGATAAGTCTGGGTCTGATATTCCATCAATTGCAGATCAAGGGTCATCCGTGAGATTGCGGACGCTGCTTTATATCCGGCGCCGCCGTCATAGTTATAATTTGAGCCTAAATTATCCCCGACATTGGCTTTGGATTTCAATTCCCGCTTTTTCTCTATCAATTCTTTGTCAAATTCCGTAATCCCGCCGGCGATGACAATTTTTGGCAAAGCGCGCTTAATGTCGCCGCCGGTGGTCGTTTCATTGATAACATAGTTAGGGTCGTATGGCACATAGACGACGGTATTGCCGATTTTGTTTACGGCCGAGCTTAACATGCCGGAAACGCTGTCCGGCAGATCTTTTTCCGCCGTTTCATTCTTGATTACTTTGCTCTGCACTCTGATCTGGGGAATATTGTATGCTTCAAGCATCAGTCCGAATTTTTTGAGCGATTCATCATAGACCGTCTGCTTTTGAGTCGCCTTCCCCAGGTCCTTGTCCATGTCCTTGACCTCTTCATCGCTGACATGGCCGCTGAACCAGTCAATCACTGAACACGAACACAACAGCAGCGCCGCGCAAATACCGGCTGCCGGAATTACGACCGTCCGGAAAGCTTTTGATCTTGTTATAATTTTACCATTCATTTTCTTTGCCTGCCCCCAATACAGTTTTATATTTATCAAGTTTACTGTTGATCGTTTTTAACATTTCCGCCAGTTTCTTACTGCCCGGGTCGGCGGCCAGCGCCGCCTGCACCGATTGCAGCGCCTGCTTGTAACCCGCCTGATTGAATGCGGAATTTTCAGCCGCTTTGAATGCGCGTTCCGCTTCGGCATACAAGTTTGACCGCTGATCAACTTCCGCTTTGGCTTTATCCTTGATTGCCTGGATTTCATTCAGTTTCTGCCGGGGATAAGCTTCTCCGGAAAACAGTTCCGCAGCCTTGGCATAAAAACCGGCCGCTTCGTCATATTTCTGCTTCCGGAACAATTCGTCACCGCTGGAGACATTTGCATGGAACGAGTTGATTTTGGCCTGCATCGCGGCTTCCTGCTGCTTTTTATCCTGCTCGGCGGCGGCGGCTTTTATCTTGTTATCCGCTTCGACAACGCGCTGCTTTTCGCGGTCCTCCCTGACGCGGTAACGCTCTTCGATAGCTACTCTGACCGAGGATTTTTCAACCGGCACCGAGTTCCATAATTTAACATAAAGGTCTGCCATTGAAGAACATTTTCGGTTGTTCATTTCAGTTCTGATAATCTTTTCTTCAAAACCCTGAATGACCGGAACGTTTCTCTGGACATCGTAACCGTGCAGGAATAACATTTTCTTCAACTTGATCGCCTGTTTGTCCTCCGGCAGATATGCGAACTCGTCGCGCAGCCGTTCCGCCATCTTCAGGTCGGGTTCAGCACCGTCAATGCACTTCCAGTACGGCACTTCAAACATCTTGCCGAGCAGTTCGATCAAGCTGAATTCCACCACCGTCCGCAATGCGGCATGCACCCCCTGTTTATGTTTGAGATCGTAATCGAAAGATGCGCCGTTGCCCATATAATATGCGAAAACTCCCCAGCCCAGCTTGTCTTTGCGCAGGCAAATCGAATTGGAAGTAACCACCCCGGAAAAGTAAGACTGGGTTTTGTAGTCTAACATGCTTAAATCGATAGTTACTCTGGACAGTCCGCCTTCCGCACTTACATGACCGCCGCCGGACGCGCCGGCCCAGCCGCCTTCCGCTTCCATCTCGCGCTCTTTTTCAACCATGTCCTGGTCAAAGCCGGTTATGCCGCCGGTAATCACGACTTTAGGATAAATGCGCTGAATAGAGCCGCCCGTGGTGGTTTCCCCGATTACATACTGCACGTCATAAGGGATGAAAATCAGCGGCTTCCCGATTTTACTGACAGTGGTTGCAACCATGACATAAAGATCGGTGGGAACACTTTGTTCGGCGGTCTGATTGCCAATGTTTTTACTCTGAACAGGAGTATCCGGAATGCCATAACCTTTCAGCATCAGCCCGAATCTGCCCAGAGATTCTTCAAACACCGTGGTCCGCTTCTCCGCCCGCATGTCTTTTTCCAGGTCTTTAACCTCTTCGTCACCGGTCTGGGCAGTCATCCAGGCGCATGAACACAAAGTCAGCGCCATGCAGGCGGTACCTCCGGCAACTGCCAGAAAGCCGCAAATTCGAACAAGACTGATTTTCGGATAATGCATTTAAAGTTATTCCACAAATGTTTTAACTTTCTTAACTTTATAATCGCCGCCACTAACGGTCGTGTCGCCGGCGGAACCGCCTTTTTCTTCAACTTTGGCCCTTTCCTTCGCGCTGACAAACACATTCTTGGTTCCGGTGGGATCAACTCCGCCCTGATCTTTGTAAACTTTGGCTTTATGCTGAATTTTTATTCCTTCAATGAAATCATCAGAGCCGACGGAGGTTTTAACTTCACGCACCTGCGGGGCTTCCACATTGACATTGCCGATGCTTACACCCGGACGCTCGCCGCCAGTGCCTCTGGATGAATTCCCGATACCGCCGTAGTCATCGGACTTGACGGAGCCGATGGAATAGTTCCGCCCCATGGCGTCAACATTGCCGACGGTGACGTCTGTTCCGATTTTCTTATTGCTGACATCGCCTTCAACCGCGCCGACTTTTACGGTGGAGTTGGACGCGTTTATTTCTCCGGCCCGGACTTTCGTGGTAACTTCCGCATTACGCGCCCCGCTAAGGTTGACTCCGGTATTTACATCGGCGTTATCCGCATTAATATTGGCTTTGGTGTCAACATTAATCTTGGCTTTGTCAATTACCGCGCCGTCGGCTTTAACTCCGGTATTCACGGTAGAATTATCCGCCCGGATATTCCCGCTGAATTTATTATCAATCGTGGCATTTCTGATAGTCGAGCCTTTGATTTGAATTCCGGTATTGACATTGGAACCGTTCCTGGCTTCAGTCGTAACGTTCTCATTCGTGCTGGTAATTTTGGATTGTTTCACGTCAGAAGAGTCGCTTGACGGCAGGGCATGAATAACATTTCCTGATAACGCCGCCAGAAAAACAGACAATAATATTAGATATTTCCGCTTTCTCATAAACCATCCCCCCCGAATTATGAGCTACTATATTAATAGTTTACACCGTGAAACAGTATCTGGCAAATTAATTTTATAATTTTCCAATATTTGCATGTTCCATGCCGGAAAATATATCAGTGAAGTCTCGAATAATGTACGAAAAACAACCACTTTTCGGCAAGAAAGATCGGCATGCACTTGTGTTCCAGTTATCTCTGGCTCTGCTCCAGACAGTGCTCAGTCGGCTATGTCAGGCATTGTAAATCACGTTCAGATAAAATTAGCGCCTTGTTGTTCGTTTAGAAGCTCAATCGCACGCTCAATTACTTCCCGCATTTTCGGCTATATTCATGCTTTTTACCTTCAGTATACAGAACCGCTATTATTTCTCCTGCCAGTACGGGGAATAGGATCTCAACTCGGCGATAATCGGAGGCAGCGTCTTGATCACAAAATCCACTTCCTCCCCGGTGTTAAACCGGGAGAGGCTGAAACGGATGGTGCCGTGAGCCGAAGTATAGGGAATGCCCATGGCCCGAAGCACATGGGACGGTTCCAGGCTGCCGGTGGTGCAGGCGCTGCCGCTCGACGCGCAGATGCCGAACTGGTCCAGCCGGAGCAGAATCGCTTCGCCTTCGATAAACTCAAAGCTTACCGAAGCGGTGTTGGGCAGGCGGTTGTCCAGGTCGGCATTGATTTTTATCGAAGGAATTGATTCAATGATGCCCTTTTCCAGGCGGTCGCGCAAGGCTTTGACCTGAGTGTTTTCAATGGACAGATTTTCCCCGGCCAGTTCGCAGGCTTTGCCGAGAGCGACAATGCTGGCAGTATTCTCAGTGCCGCCGCGGCGGCCTTTCTCCTGATGTCCGCCGACGATAAACGGGCGGAAGCGGATGCCGCGCCTGACGTACAGTACACCGATGCCTTTCGGGGCGTGCAGTTTATGGCCGGACAGGCTCAGCATGTCGATCTGGGACTTCTTCAGATTGATCGGGATTTTGCCGACGGCCTGCACGGCGTCAGTATGAAACAGTGCGCCGTAGCGGTGCGCCATGGCGGCGATCTCCTCCACCGGATAGATATTGCCGGTTTCGTTATTGGCCCACATGACAGAAACGATAGCGGTATTTTCGTCTATCAGGTCTTCCAGCCGCTGCAAATCAATCCGGCCTCTGCCGTCAACCGGAGCATAAGCCACTTTATAGCCGCGCCGTTCAAGGTCTTTGCCGACATTCAGCACGGCGGGGTGTTCGATTTTCGACATCACGACTTTTTTTCTTCTGGGACAGTTTTCCACCGCGCTGTAAATGGCGGCGTTGTCGCTTTCAGTGCCGCAACTGGTAAAAATAACTTCCGTAAAATTGCCGTGTTCGTCCTGGTGGTCGGCGCCGAGCAGTGCGGCGACCTGCGCCCGGGCTTTTTTGATTTCGGCGGCGACACTGCCGCCGAACGAGTAAATGCTCGAAGGATTGCCGTAGCGTTCAGAGAAAAACGGCTTCATCGCTTCGAAGACTTCCGGGTCCACCGCGGTAGTCGCGTTATTGTCAAAATATATTATTCTTTTCTGCATTTTTTCACCTGCGCCTTTTTTCAGATGCTTTCCACAACAATTTCTTTGGAGATGAATTCCCGGAGCTGGTCTTCCACCGTATGTTTCAGCGTAACATGCGAGCTCGGGCAGACCGCACAGCGACCTTTCAGCCGGACGATCACGACATTGTCCTTGATATCAACCAGTTCAATACTGCCGCCGTCGCTTTCCAGCATCGGTTTGATGGCTTTGTCGATTACTTCCTGGACCCTGATCACCCGCTGTACCACGGACATGCCGGCGAACGCGGATTTTTCTAGTTCCGGAGCGGCTTCGCTCTTTTCTTTCCACAAACCGTCCAGGATTTCCTGAATACTGTCGAGACAGGCGCCGCAAGCGCCGCCGGCTTTGCAGTAATTGGTGATTTCTTCGGTTTTATGCAGATTATTTTCTTTGGCGACTTTCCGTATTTTAGTATCGGTTACGCCGAAACATTTGCAGACAATCCGTCCTTCATGGTCGGCATCGCCTTCAAACGGGCTTTTCTCGCCTTTGTAATTGGCAATTGCCGCCTGGAGCGCTTCCATACCCATCACCGAACAGTGCAGTTTCTCTTCGGGCAGTTCGCCGAGTACGTCAACAATGTCCCGGTTGGTAACTTTTCCTGCTTCTTCCAGCGTCATGCCTTTGACAATTTCCGTCAGCGCGGAGGACGACGCAATCGCGCTGGCGCAGCCGAAAGTTTTGAATTTAACCTCTTCAATCCTGCCGTCAGCTCCGATTCTCAAGGTAAGTTTCAGCGCGTCGCCGCAGGTGATATTGCCGACGTCACCGACCGCGTCCGCATTTTCGACTTCACCCACATTTCTCGGATGGAGAAAGTGGTCCATCACTTTATTATTATAGTCCCACATAAGGCACCTCATAATTTAATTTACAGTTTACTAATCAACCAAAACGTTTCACTATTTTAAATATAACACTTTTCAATAAAAGTTTACTGTTGCAGTAGAAATTTTCTTACTTTTTTTACAACTCTTTAATGGATCCGTGCTCAAACTTCTCCGGCAGATCTTTGTCGGGTTCTTTAAATAGAAAGATTTTAACTCTGCCCTCAATGAATTTCAGTACGTCATAAACCACGAGAACGTTCCATAAGATAAAGAGCAGATCCATTATCCAGCGCTGACGGTGCTGCGGCAGAAAAATGATATTGGCCGACAGCAGCATGAGATAGCACAGGCAATATACCGGTTCCTGTTTTTTAAACAATACATAAAAGAACCCTATGAACCCGATCGTCCGGATAATGCTGAATTCAATATTGGGCAAAAATAGCCCCTGGCTGAACTCGCCGCGACCCCACACATACAGGAACGCTACCCCGGCCAGCAGCCCGCAGCGTCTTCCCCATTCATTTTTAATTTTAGCGATGACGATGATTAAAGTTCCAGCCAGCAGACCGCAAAGCAGAAAAATATAATCGTTAAAATTATTGATGGTCTCCTCATACAGCAATTCAAGCTTCCAGAATATATTTTTAACCACCTTCCCCGGATTATTTGCCGCAAAATCAACCGCCTTGTTAAAATAAATCCGGCTGACTTCAACATCCGGCATCGTCTTTAATTCCTCCACGGTTGATATATAGCCGTAATTAAGCGGCTTACCCGGCCCGATATCAGGATTATTCCCCATATAAAGCTGAATGCCGCCCAGAGCGCTGAACATTTGAAACCGTTTAAATACAATGGCGTTCCTGATTATCCACGGAGAAAGAACCAGCATGATAATACCCAGCATCGCCGCAGTCTTAAAAACAGGCTTGCGCCATTTGCGCAGCTCAAATTTGCCTTCATGCCAGAATATGGCGACGATGCACGGAACAATAAGCAGTACCGTTTCCTCGCGTACCATACTCATGCATCCCAGCAGCGTACCCATTCCGATAAACGACCATTTCCGGTAATTGCGGCTGTATAACAGCAGCAATAGAAGTGAAAACAGCATCAAGGTTGTAATTTCCCGCAACATCATGAAGGTGACATAATGATAAGGCGCATAGGAGGCAACTAGGAATCCGGCAAAAAGACCTGCGTTTTGACTGCGCATCCTCGACACAATAAAATATGTCACCGCAGTTGCAACCACAACAAAGAGAATATGAAACATAAAAAGTAAATGCAACCAATATTGATGTCCCAGCACCATCGTCGTCAGCACCAGCAATGGATAACCTGGCGGCCTGACCGAATACGGAGGACAATCTTTTCCGACATTATACTGTCCATAATGCAGAAGGTTATTCGCAACCGAGTAAAATTCACGGTCATGTTCGACAAAAAGATCAGGATTGGACGACAATTCATCCCATTGGAAATATAACAGCAGTCCCAGCCTGAACACCGCATAAAACATCAAAATGATGAGCGGGAGATAATTTTTCAGCCAGTTTTTCATTTAATTTTCTATCGGGTTAAATTCTCCGCCGCTTGCGGCGGGGACGATGGACGGCGGAGACTCTTGATTAAGCCTCGTATTTTTTAAATTCTTCAGCTATTGCCAGACCCAGTCTGGCGGGGACATCGGCAATGTTTATCAGTTCCGCATCCTTTTCGCCGCGCCGCTTGAATTCTACCTGGCCGTTGACCAGCGTTTTCGGCGACAGGACCAGGCGGAACGGAATACCCAGCAAATCAGCGTCGCTGAACATGAAGCCGGCTTTTTCGCCGCGATCATCATAAAGGGTTTCAATTCCCGCGGCTTTCAGCGCTTCGTAGAGATTGTCGGCGGCGGCTTCGACGTTGTCCACTTTCGGGTTCAGCGAACAGAGCTGGACATGGTAGGGAGCGATTGTTACCGGCCAGATCGGGCCCCACTGGTCATAGGACTGCTCAATCACGGAGGCCATAGTCCGGCCGACGCCGATGCCGTAACAGCCCATAATCATCGGGTGGGTCTTGCCATTCTGGTCGAGATAATTGCAGTTCATCGCCACGGAATATTTGGTTCCAAGCTGGAAAATATTGCCGACTTCAATGCCGCGTTCAAGCTTCAGCGGCTGTCCGGTCAGCGGGCATGGATCGCCTTCGCGGACACTGGCGATATCCGTTACGCTGATGCCGGCAACTCCGGCCAGATCGCGGTCAAAATTAAAATTCTTATAGTGATGATGCGGTTCATTGGCGCCGACCACCAGATTGGATGATTCCGCCACGGAGCGGTCAATGATTATCTTCACTTTCTTCGGATCTATCGCCAGCGGGGACGCATAACCGGGTTCGCAGCCGGCGGCGCGGATCGCTTCGTCATTGGCAAACTTGAGTTCATGCGCCAGAGCAAAGTTCTGCAGCTTGGCTTCATTGACTTCGAAATCGCCGCGGATCATCGCAAAGATCAGACGGCCTTTGTCATCCTGGTAAAATACGGCTTTGCCGGTGTTCTCAGGCTTCAAGCCAAGAAATTCTGCGACTTCTTCAATGCTCTTCCGGTCCGGAGTATGCACTTTTTCCAGCGCCAGCGGGGCGGATTTTTCAAATTTCCAGGCGGCAACCGCCACTTCGCGGTTGGCGCGATAGCTCTGGTCAGGAGAGACGAAAATAGTGTCCTCGCCGAATTCGGACACGGCCATGAATTCATGGGAAACTTTGCCGCCCATCATGCCGGAGTTGGACTCGATGGACAGGACATACTTCATGCCGACGCGCTTGAAAATCCGGACATACGCTTCATGGGCGCGCTTGTAATAAGCCTCCAGGCATTCCTGGCTGGTATGGAAGGAATACCCGTCTTTCATCGTAAATTCGCGCACCCGTATCAAGCCGCCGCGGGCGCGGGCCTCGTCGCGGTATTTGGTCTGAATCTGGTACAACATCGCCGGAAGCTGTTTGTAGCTGGTGATTTCGGTGCGGGCCAGATGCACCACCGCCTCTTCATGAGTCATGGCCAGCAGCATTTCCTTGCCGTTGCGGTCCTTGAACCGGAGCAGCTCCTGACCGACCGTCTGGTAGCGTCCGGACTCCTCCCACAGTTCGGCCGGCAGCACCACCGGCATCAACACTTCCTGGCCTTCGATAGCGTTCATTTCTTCGCGGATAATCTTTTCGATTTTGGTCACAATGCGTTTGGCGACCGGCAGCAGCGAATAAATACCGGTTGAAACCGGCCGGACATAGCCGCCGCGGATCAGAAATTTATGACTGACAGTCTTGGCGTCCTTCGGATCTTCTTTGATCCGGCGCCCGACGAGTTTGCTCATTCTCATAGTCCAACACTCCGTAAATTATATTTTTAAACAGAATTTTATATTCATTAAAATACGCGGTTGCAGCCTGTTGCGAATATCCGCGAACTGAATAAGTTAGCGGACAAAACCCTTTTTGCAACTTTCCGCCTTGAATAATGCAGCCTTTTGCAGGGGAAATTATTTACCGCGCAGCGCGCGCAAGTTGAATTCAACGACGAAATCCTCCAGCCATTGAAATAATGCGCAAATCAGCAGAATCACAAACACTCCGGCAAAAATGAACGGATTTCCCGGAAAATACAGGATCATGAACATAAACGCGAAGACCATCAGCCGGGTGTTTTTGTAAAAAGACAAGGTAATCAGCAGCGCAACGGCCGGAACTGCATAATTCAAAAAGTGAGTCGCGTCAATGCCCCATGACCATTGCTGGATATCCCACGGCAATTGATAATCCCACAAATACGCGCCCGGACAAACCAGCAGCAGGCTTATGGACAGCATTGCGACCAGCCGCGCCTTTTCGCTGACGCTGGTTTTGTCCCAGATATCGGCACAGACAAACGCCGCCAGGATCGCGCTGTAGGAAGACATGATGAAACGATGGGAGTCGCAGAAGGTAAAAGTATAGCCGAAGAAAAACAGGATTACCGGAACCGCCCACAAAATCAGGGTTATCCGCAGCTTGCGGTCTGAGACAAAGAAAATGCCGGCAGTACCCAGCGCCCAGTAAGCAAGATTCGAGCCGCCGAGATATTGTATGCCCTGGCTTACGAAAGGCCAGCGGAAACCGTCGCTGGCGCCGCCGTGAAGCACATAAGGAAAAGAAAAGAAATGTCCGAAATGCATTTTATTGATAATCAACTGCCAGCCGAATGTCGCCAGAAAAACCCCGACGGCCGTCAGCATCGCTTTGAACAGAAAATTCCATTCCAGCAGCCGGACATTGAAGCGGCACCAGAACAGCCAGGCGATCAGCGGGGCAAAGAAAATGTTGTTGATCCTGAGCAGGCAGGCAAAACCGTAGACAAAAGCGATCAAAGCGATGCTCCTGATTTTTGCCGGCATAAATACACACAGCAGAATGCACAGCAGCACAAAGAAAGTCGATGGCGTATCGCTCATCGCATTGAACCCCATGGTAATAATATTCCGGTAAAGCCTGAAGCAAAACGTATCGTCCGGAAATGCGAAGAAAGCTTTGAAGATTTTCTTGTCCCAGAATTCGAAATGACTGTAAAAGAATGGAATCACCGTCCAGAGCAGAGCGGTAAAAAAGCCCTTATACTGCGAACCGGTCAGTTTCCTGATAATAAAATAAGTCATTACAATGCAGCCCGGCATCAGCACGAACCCGGCAAACCAGGCAAATTGAATCGCGATGTCGTAAAACTGCGTTGCCTTGAGCGCCAGAATGAAGGGAATATAGAGAAAGCCGAGTCCGATGGTAAAACGCCACGGCCCCGAAAAATCGCCCTTTAGAAACCCGTCCGCAGTCTGGAAATAGCCCGGATCGTCCGAGCTTCCGGCGATGATATTATAACTGCCCAGAATTAGAATCAGCAGCAGCAGCCAGCGCAGCAGTACCAGAAAAGCAATGCTCAAACCAACGGTTGCAGCAGCCGGCAGCGGCGGCAGTTTCCCCCGTTTGATTATACGATATCCCCAGAATCCGCTTACCGCCAGCAGGGCGGCGGCAACCAGAACGAATAAGATCTTGCGCAACGGTGAATTGACATAGGCGGCAACCATTTTCAGCTTTCCGTTTTCAGAGGATACGCGAAATTCAGGACAGGCCCAGCCAGTTTTGCCGACGCTTATCGGGATTTCGTAAAATTTGTGATATCTGGCGAGCGGATGTCTGGCAAAAAAAGAATTTTTCTCAGACAACGGTTCAATTTCAATCTGCTTGTTAATGACGAATAAAAATCTGGCATCCTGATCCGGCCGTTCAAAGACCGGAGTGCCGGGATCGAGAATAACACTGCCGCAGACCAAAAACGGTAAAAAGAATAAAAATAACCCAAGCCCGGCTAGTTTTTTCATTTTTTCCTTAAAGCGGTTTTCGACATACCAGATAGCATGACAACCCCGGAATTATGATTTTTAATTTTCTCAGACATCGTGTGATTAAAGTATCTGTTTTAAGGCAAAATACAACAATTGAAGTAACCAGCGGGCTTTTATTCCATTCCCCGACCGCGGAAACGAATTTGTTCTTTTCGCGGCAAAATAATTTTTCACATATGATGTGCAGTACCCGGATAAACAACAATGAAATAAAAAAATAACCATAATCTATAATTTCCGCGCCGTTTTCCCCTGCCAGCCGGCAAAGCTGTCCGACATTATACCGGCGGTGGTGTTCAAGCTTGCGGTCATGATCGGAAAAAAGGAGGGAAAACGCCGGAACCGTGATTATGAAAACCGCACCCGGCATTACTTTGCTGCTGTTCAACAATTCAAGAAATGCAGTTTCTTCGTTTTCAATATGTTCGATCACATCCAGCAGCATAACGGTGTCGAAAGCCGTATCGCGAACCTCTTCAACGCTGCTGAAAAATTCCATTTGCTGTCCGGTAAGCTGTTCACGCAATTGTGCCGTTAATTCAGGAGTGAACATGCGGTCAACGGCGGCGACTTGAACCTGGGATTTTTTTGCCAGACTGCTGGCGACAAAACAATTTCCGCAGCCGATATCGAGAACTTTTTTTGCGCCGGGGTTATATTTGCGCAACAATCTTTCAACAAACCCCAGACGGGCGGTTTCCCATGGATGGGCTCTGTCATAACTAAAAAATTTTTCTTTATTTTCTTTTAAGTCCATAACGGAACTGTTTCCCCCGCCGCGCCATAAAAATTATTCTTGCGCTAATATACACGGGGTTCAGCCGTCTGTCCACCCGGAAAATTCCAAGTTGAATAATTCATAAACTAATGTCGGAATAACACTATTTTACAACGTTTATAGAATATGGCGGCAGAGTGGAATCCCCGAAGCTCCGGGGAACTATCTCGCGGACTTCGCCGGGTTTGTCGCCATAACTCCAGTATTTCAAAATGGAGGTGGCGGTGACGGTGTCGGCGAAAAGCGAAAGGCGCTCAGCAACTCCTTTCACCGGAAATTTAACCGCATCAGGCGTGGAGTTCACGACAAAATATTTCACCCCGGATTTATCTTCGGCGCGGAGGCAGTGAACGCCCTTGGGAAAAACAGTGGAATCAGGCGTCAGAGTGGCATCCTTCGTGAACTGGATGAAGAGCTTGACCGCCTCGGAGACCGGTGTACCGATGAATCTTTTTCCGCCCGCGTCAATGAAGATCGTCTGGCAGCCCCACCGGCTGAGTGGCTTATTCTGTTCCCTGCTGACATAAGATGCGTGCATGAAAGTGTGCAAAGTGGAACCTTCTACACGGGGATGCGAATAAATAGCCATCATATCCTTGGCGGTGGCGATCGCGGCGGCCATCGAATTGATCAGCTCGTTACGGCTTCCATTGCCGATCTCATCAGATTGCGTACCCCACTCGCTGACATAAAATCTTGACTTTCCGAAACCATAGCGGTCAAGAAGGGCTTCCATGCAGTCGAGGGACCGGTAGATGTTGCGGACGCTGTAGTCCTCAAGATGGTTCTGCGTCAACTCGTTGACCTTGTCGTGCAAAAACGGGTAAATATGAGGGGCGAAGCAGTCGATCTGCCCGTTCATTCCGAAATCCCTGAGTCCGGCCAGCAGATCCTTGCTCCAGACCATGGCATGGACCCCGTCAGGGTTGACCGAATAAGAGGCAAGTTCGCCAAGACACACTATGACTTTGGCCTTCGGGAGTTTGGAGCGGAGCATTTTGACATGGGCCGATACGGTCTCGGCATATTCGCGGCCTGGCATGTCCCAGCGTTCATTATCCATTTCCCAGTAGGCGACAGTGTCCTCATAACCGTTCTTGATGATATAATCGACGAGGGTTGCATTGTTACGCACAATCGACTCAAGGTTGGCCTTGCTGAATTCACCGCCGTCAAGCGGATTCTGCCGCTTCATCTTGTCTTCCGGCATAGTCTTGATGTAGACGAAATCTTTGCCGTTGAACATGGAATGACAGTTGAAGAGAAGTATCAGTTTGAGCCCCATTCGCTTATAATTCTCGAGTATCGTCTGGTAGCTGAGGGCAAGATCCGTTTTGCCTGATTTGTAGAACCACTTTTCGATTGTTCCATAATTACCGCCTTTCTGACCGAGAACCGGATACCAGTCCTTCGGCTGATAAGGCCAGAAGTAAAAGCTGATTTCCAGTCCATAGGGGAAGCGGGAGATGCCGCCGAATTGATTCAGCAGAGCCGCATAACCATCCTGTTTCAGGGTGGCCTCGCCGCCATCGCCGCCCCGATAGTTGCCGGCAACGGAGAAAGCATTCCTGTCCAGAGTCTGGCGGTCTTGACGAAGACCTGGTCAGGAATTTCCTTGGCGTCTGGCGGATTTCTTTTGTAATCGTTCTCTTTGGCTGGAGCAAGCGCGATTTTCAACAGTGCTTCGCCGGTTTCGCCAAACCCGTCCGGCACCAGTGAAACAGCCAGGATTCCGACGACGGGATCGCGTTCGGCTGAAATGAAACTCAGGGAACGCAAGGTCTTCTCCGGATTCGGATTGACCCATCTGTACCCATAGATGCCGACAATTCCATTCGCGCTTTTGTCGCTTTTGACTTTCAGGAACAGGCTGGCATTGGAGTCGTTGAGCTCTTTCATTCCCCACCAGTCGGAGATTTGCACATCAACATTGACGGGGATATCGACAGAGGTTCCGTCGCTGTAGCTGACGCGATAAACGGCGGCAAGACCGGTCGCCTTGGACGCCCAGGCGGCGGAATGCAGGAAAATCAAAGACCCCGCTTTCCGGTTGATTTCAACCGGTCCAAGCGTTTTCGGGAAAAAATCTTTATTCTTCGAGTAGAGCATCAGACAGCTTTTGCCATTGTTCGATGCCGGATTAATGATGTCGAAGGGTATTGAGCGCAAGTTCTGGCGTCCCGTGACGATGTGGCGGAGGTCATTTTCCCCCTGATCCGTCCAGCCGCCTTTCCTGTCGCCGTCGATTTCATCCTTGAAGCCCATGTTCGCCAAAGGGCGCAGATTCAATGGAATGATCTTGTCCAGCAAAGCAATGTCCGGAGCGGAGGAGAGAAGTTCTATCAAAAGCGAGCCGCGTCCGTCATTGCAGTTATTGCATTGTGCGGCCAGCCAGGCCTTGCCCCATAATTCTTTTGAAAGCCCGGAAGGACAGCTTTCCGAGTATGAACTGCCGTCGATAGAGGCGCTGATGCGGTCTTCCGTGAATTTCAGAGTCAGGACGAGGGAATCGCCCTGAAGCGGAACCTGCACCCCCGGCCATTTGCTGTAATGGACAATATTGCCATGAACGTCGCCGCGGGTGCGTTCATTTCTGCCGTTGGCCTCCTTCCTGGCGAGACCCGCATATATGCAGCCTTTGGCATTATTGAATGTTAAAGCGATCCCGGCAAAGGCATCGGATGCCTGAATAGAGGATGCGCCGTTGGCCGGCATCAGGCCTATCCAGTTGGTCGTATCGCCGTTTCCGCCTCTCGCAGTGGTTTTAACGGAGATTCGCAATGATACAGAGAATCCGTCCTTACTCCAGAAGACAATGGGACTGCGTCCGAAAGCCAGAACGCCGCCCCAATTCTTATCCGGCGGAGTAAGCGTCAATCTGCCATTGCTGAATATCTTGTTTTTGTCCAGAGACGACTGTTCCCGGATATTTGGCGAAACTGTATCAGCACCCTGGAGGACTGTGCATCCCAGCCAGATCAGACTTGTAAGCGAAAACAGGCAGGCACGTTGAAATAAATCTTTGTGCTTCATCATGAAGATCCTTAAAAAATTGACTGAAAGTTCAGTGTTATTTGATCGTTGAATATTGCGGGAACATTACCATCATATCGGTATCGCTGTAAGCAGAAGGACCGTATTTCAAGCCGCCGGTATGGCCGTCCAGAAAAGCTGTCGGAATGGTATTCAGGTCATGTCTGGGTGCAATCACCGTGTAACAACCGGCCAGCCAGTGAGTCCGGTTCCAGAATGTTAAAGGACTGAACGCGCCAATAGAGGGACTGTTGGTAGCTATGAAAGCATCAATAAACATCACCCGCTGCGATATATTTTTGTAGCGATGTATTTTCGGCACCGGCACTCCCTGCGGGGTAGCGTTGTCGGCGAACCCGAATCCCAGCACATTGGTCGCCATCCCGTAGGAACTGGTCGTAACAGCGCCTGATTCATTCGGGAATTTCTGATAGTTGGCGGGGGCGGGAATCAGTTCCCTGCCGGTCGACGGGCAAAATAGAACGCTTTTACTTATGGCCAGTCCGGGCTTCCAGAAGATAGTGCTGGTGATATATCCGCCCAGCAGTAATTTGTCATAAGGCGTGCTTTGTCCGTTGTTCGGGGGAACCCTGTAATTGCCGGCCGGCAGATAACCGTTGAAATCATTAGAGTACAGTGTCACATAACCGCCCAGTTGTTTCTGATTGCTGAAGCATTGCGCTTTTCTGGCGCTTTCCCGGGCTTTGCCGAGAGCCGGCAGCAGCATTGAGGCCAAAATTGCGATGATCGCGATCACGACCAGGAGTTCAACGAGTGTGAAAATTTTGCTGCAACTGCAAGCCCGTCCGCATTGGCTCATGGTCTCGTTCCGGTTTTCGTAGAATCTGCTGTTCATGATTCCAGTACTCCTTCTGTTGAGTTTGTCATATTTTGCAAAAGCCATATCGATATATAAAGTTCCAGTCCAGCCGTAATCGTGAAACGCCTGAAAGTACGTATCCGGCACATTTTTGCCTTTCCGCAGCAAATTTGGCGGTTCCACTTCCATACGGTCATCAAAAAACTCAAAAAGCACGCCGAACTTCAAATAAGTCTGTTCGACTTCCCGCATCGTTTTATCGATCAGCAGTTGCGCTTCCGGCTCATAGCCGTACCGGCGGAGTCCATAGGCGATCAGCCAGTTAAGGTTGGTCCAGACCGGGCCGCGCCACATGTCTTTTGAATAATATTTACCGCAACTGCGGGCTATCGAAGCCACCGGCAGCGGAGTGCCGAAAGTTTCAGGATTTTGCAGATGGGCGGCTAATCTTGCCGCCTGTTCCTCGCTGGCCGCGCCACAGATCAGCGGCAGAAACCCTGAACTTGCCAGGATGGGTGATTGCTGCCGCAGTTGAAGATCATAATCGACATAAAACCCTTGCGCGTCGTTCCACAACCGTTCATTTATTTTGCGGCACATGGTTTCGTGACGTTTTTGCCAGATCTGCTGCTCCGCGGGGTTGCAAATCGCCGCTATTTTCGCCATGATTTCAAATTCCAGCGCGATAAACGCATTAAAGTCAGCGGCATCGAGTTGATGGGCGCAGTCAAACCGCGGCGAGTTATCCATACCGCTTTCGCCGCTCCGGCAGTCGACATGTTCCTCAATATACCATTCAAGCAGACCGAAACCGTCGCTGTCGCGGTTGTTCATGTCCCATTCAAGATAAGCTTTAAGTTTAGGATACGCCTGAGCCAGCCATTCCGGGCGGTTGTCCGCTTCGTTGACCAGCCAGACACCAAGAGCCATAACCGGAGGCTGAGTAATATTGGAGATGCCGGTTGGAGACATCATATGAGCGATGAAACCGTCTTCCCGCTGCATATTCAGGACAGCATCAACCGCTTCCCGGGCCAGGCCGGCGTCAAGGTGGCGGATGCCGATGGCGTGAAAAACTGAATCCCACAACCACATCCGGCGATGCGGCCAGCGGTCAGGAGTCGTCCAGTGCTGTTTAATTAAACCTTCCGGCGAATAAATCTGTGTTTTTAATTGAGAAAATGCTTTGTACAACGTCTTTTCCGCAACTTCAGGCAGATTTTCCGGACACGGAAAACTCCGCAATTCCCGCTGCCGCGCCGCTATTAATTCCCTGACCGGCAGTTGCAAATGCGCGGGGTTGAAAAATTGACTGACCCCGACCAAGGTGCGGTTGCCCGATTGAAGAACGGTTACCGCCGCCCCCGGTTCCACGCGGACATGGCCTTCCATCAGCAGATGCCAGGCGTCAACCAGTACGCCGCAGGCTGAACGAAGTTGAAAGAAATCACCGGCCAGCATCAGGGCGGGGTCATGCAGATCGGACGGCTCAACATAAATCCGGCCGCCGGCTTCCGGAAGCTTAATTTCAAACCCGTCCCGGCTAAAAGTAGTCCGCAATACCAGACCGTGTTCGAAATCGGTTTGGCCGTCCAAACCGGAATATGCGATTATCTGTCCCGGACCCCAAATATTAAGAATGTGCGTTGTCATCATCATGTCCCTGCTTACTGTTTATTTATAATATATGTGCAAAAAACAATTGACACAACAGTATAATGGAGATAAAATATGTGATATTGATGCAAAAATATTATATTTTTAAAACAATGCGGAAGGGAAGCCGAATGCCAATACCAAAACATGCTAAAAACGTTTCAGTCACCAGTATGGACGGCATTTCCAGGATTTGGCGGACCCCGCTTGATCAGTACTATACCCGGGAAATGTACATGGATACCAGACCGGAACTGGCCCGGGCGCTGCCGCTCTGGCTGGACTTTGCCCATGAAGAGCATTGCTATAAAAACTATTACCGCAAACGGGAATTCTCCGAGCTTTTTTCCATTGAACTGGTGCTGGAAGGCTCCATGTATTTCAAACAGCGCGACCACGAATA
>CAIJKT010000969.1 GCA_903821255.1 uncultured Lentisphaeria bacterium
ATATTTTTGTGCATGATCTGATTTACCGGAAAATTGCTGATATCAATCTTTTCCGCACAGCATTTTATAATATCCTTTTCAGAGATGATACCGGCGAAAGCTCCATGTTCCGGAACTTCTTTTTCAACCAGAGCAGCGCCGATATTTTCTTTTACGAACAGTTTAGCGGTCTCGGTGATTGTCGCATTATAGTTGACAGTATGCATTGGCGCAACTTTGCGGTTGAGCCTTTCTGCGAGAACTTTTATCATTTTCATATTGCCATCCCTCCCGATTTTTATTTTGCAGTTATTAATCCAGACAGAGTTTTAAAATTGGAATCAGAACATGCCTTCAGTCGTTTTTTATTGCCAATCCCCCTGAAAACGGTTAAGCCGTTGATAACAAAATCCGGACGCCGCAGCGGCCATTGCCTTGTTATTAAGCAAAATAACACACCAGCGTATTTTTGCAATTCATTTTTTACCGGTTTCCACGCAAAAATCATCATGTTATTGGTATGCCTCCTTAAAAATTGGTGTCGCTGCGGTGTGCTCCAAACATGTCGTTAATATTACTCAGAGTCTTATCCTGCTCCATATCAATGCAGTGCATGAGGTCGCGAATTGATATCAGCGCGATGATTTTGCCGTTCTCTTTCAGGGGAATATGCCGGACATGATGTTCGCGCATTCTTCTGACGGTCAAACTTACATCGTCATGAATATCCGCGGTAATCATTTCCCGCGTCATGATCTGGGAGGTCAAAACATTATCCAGGTTACCGGTTTCGGCAATGCATTTAATGATATCTTTTGCGGTTATAATGCCATCGAAAAAACCAGGTTCGGGCGTTTCCTTCTCCACCATTGCAGCGCCAATATTCTCTCTTTGAAAATATTGCGCGGCATCCCTGATCGTAGCATACTGGCAGATGCTGTACAACGGCGGATGATTGCGGCTGATTTTTTCTGCGAGAACCTTACTCATTTTCATAGATTAACCTCTCCTGTTTATTCTATAGCAAGCGCCTCATCTTAAAACTAGACGGGCGGAATTGTCATATACTGATTATATTATACACCTGTTTGCGGCAGTTATCTAGAAATGATCAGTTAAATAATTCAGGATATATGTCACGGTAAACAGGCGGAAGCAATATTTTTCAGAGGAAATATCTATGGTCTGGAGGAATTACTGAGAGTCTTTTTTGATCTTATCGAGGTCTTCCTGGGCGAATTCTACAACTTTTTCGAATTTAGGAATGTTTTTTTGATCAACATCCATCAGAGTCTGGTGAGCTTCAACCACGGTTTCGGCAGTTGTCAAACGGTCTTTGTCCGATTCGCTTTGCTGCCAGTCGGCATTTTCCAGGGTATCCTGTCGCTCAATGAACAGAAAGAGTTTCTCAAGACCAAGGCCAATCAGCAGATGGCGGTTATTGGCATCGGCATTGATGATTTCGACTGTTCCGCAGACTTTGCGGGCCTTCAGCCCGATCATCGCCAGCACCCCCATGAAGGTACTGTCCATGCCGGTACAGCTTGTCAGGTCAATACAGACTTTCTCGAAGTTACCCTCGAGATTTTTGGCAAAATTACGCAGGGGAAGTCCGTACTCAAAATTAGCGCGTCCTTCCACTTTTATATTATAAACGCCCTTGTTATGGGCTATCAGCAAATCAGCTCTTTTCATGCAAACAGTAACCTTTTTTACCGGATTCAGGCAAAATCATCGTTTGCCTGACAATTTACAGATAACAACTATAGCACATATTATTCTTTAATCAATACCGCTTTAATTCTTCTGACTCCCCTGCTGGAGCTCTCTTCCTTCAAAATCTTGAATTTAACGAGGTCACCGGTATTGGAAGCATGCGGGCCGCCGCAGATTTCCTTGCTGAAGTCGCCGATGGTGTAAACTTTTACTTTCTCGCCGTAGCGGTCGCCGAACAACCCGATTGCGCCTTCGCTCTGGGCCTCTTCCACGGTCATTTCCCGGCAGTCGATCGGCAGTTTTCTGGTAATGACTTCATTTACAATCTGCTCTACCTTATCCAGGTCTTCCTGGGAAATCCTGTCATTATGTGAAAAGTCGAAGCGGAGGCGTTCAGCGGTAATGTTCGAACCGCGCTGTTCAACGTGTTCGCCGAGTACCTTACGCAGCGCCGCCTGCAGGAGATGAGTGGCAGTATGCAGTCCGGCGGTGGCTTCGGAACTGTCCGCCAGTCCGCCTTTGAATTTCTGCTCGGCGCCTTTGCGGGAAAG
>CAIJKT010000970.1 GCA_903821255.1 uncultured Lentisphaeria bacterium
ATTCTTGCCGTCGCGGGACCAGTGGTTGTTGTTAAGCCACAAGCCGTTCGACAGCTTGGCCGGCAAATACAGACTTTGAGCTCCGGCTTCAACTCCCGGCGAGTCGGCATTCACCGCGCTGACATGTCCGTCAACCCAGGATACATTGCAATTGTAGCCATGCACCGGACGCGCCACGGAGCCGGCTCCCGGTGCATAGTAAGCAGCATAAACCAGATAACCGCCGGCATCCGGGTAGTTATTCCGCTCATTGGACGCGCTTTCTGCAGTCAGCACTGTCGATGTCGGTTTTTTAATTCTGCTCAGTTTGGCAGTATTATTGCCGCCATATATATTCAACCAGTCTTTCCCGAGATAGAACGCATTATAACCATAGGATGGAAACAGCCAGAACCAGGTGGTGTCAGTCGCTGTACCTTTTGACAGAGCGGTCTTCCAGTATCCAACCATGCTGTTACCGCCAAAACTCCAATCCGCGCGGGCAGGACACCAGAAGGACATGCCCCCGACTTTGTATTTTTTGCATATAATGGTATCCCAGTACCAGTAGTCCGACGACGTCCCTTGCGCGTTCCATGGAAAATAATCGGCGGAATCGCCCACATACATCTGCATTGCGGTGCCGATCTGTTTCTGGTTGTTGGTGCAACTGGCCAGATAAGCCATGCCCCGCGCCTTGTTCAAAGCCGGAAGCAGCATTCCGGCTAGAATTGCGATGATCGCGATCACAACCAGGAGTTCAATGAGTGTGAAAACGGATCGAATGCATTTTGTTTTGCTTTTCATCTTTCATTCCCTTTGTTATTTATTATATTCATAAAACGACTTTCTTTTTGCATAGTTATATTGCTTCGGTCTGATGAAAAATTATTCACCCCCCGCATCTTCCTTCTCCGCCTCTGCTTCACCACCTCCCGCAATGATTATTTTTTATGTGCCGTTAAACCGTTTGCAGCTCTAATTCACATTTATTTATTTTCTCTTCGACGCGCCGCAGGTTGGTGCTTTCCCGTATTTCCAGCAGATACTCGGAAACTATGAACGGAGCGCTGAAGGAATGATCATCCGGCTTGAACCAGATATCCGCTTTTGCCATTACCTCGACCGCTTTGCCGCCAAGTTCGGCAAATTTTTCATTGATGGTTGACAATGTCGGGTGTATATACTCGCAGTTAAAACCGCTGGCGAATCCCATTACCGCGATGTCTTCCGGGATGCGCAATCCGGCATCCTTGACGGCGCGGTATGCATCCGGCGCCCAGAAATCGGAAAAACACATAATCGCAGTCGGCGGCATGGGCCGGTCAATGACTTTTCTGACAGCTCTGCGAATAGCTTCACTTTCAAACGGACAATAGACGATCAAGTCTTCTGATGCATCCGCCCCGATTTCCTTCAGCAGCTCTTTGTATTCACTGTGAGAATATTCCCTGATCGGTTTATTTTCCAGTGTCAGTGTCACAATCCGGCGATGCCCCATTGACCGCAGGTGATTCAGCGCGTCGCGCCAGGCTGCGCGTTCCGCAAACACCAGTGTCGCCCAGCCGGTGATCTGATAGTCTTTACGATTGGCAAAAGGCAGCAGCACCGGCACATTGTGCCCTTCGAGCAGCTTGATAATCTTTTCATTGCCGTTAAAGGTGGCGGCAATTAAAATGATGCCGTTGATATTGCGCGTTTTCAGGCGCTCGGCGATTTCCTCGCGACTTTGCATGATGAAATAGAGATAATCACAAGTTTCAATCTCGATATTCATGGCTTTCGCCATCTGCTCAATGCCCGGCAGAATAGCGTGGCACGGCATTTCATTCCCCCCGCTGAAGACCGCTATGACTAAAAACCGCTTTTTCTGCGCTTCAAGTTTACGTACAAATGTTCCCTTGCTCCTTAAACGGAGAATCATGTTCTCCGCTTCCAGCTTGTCCAGTACGATGCGCAAAGTTTCCCTGGACACGCCGAGTTCACGGGAAAAAAATTCTTCTTTCGGCAATTTCTCTCCAGGCGCATATTTGCCGTCAAGGATGGACTGCTTTAAGTTCCTGTATATTATATCTTTTTTATACTGTAAGTCCATTAATTAAACTCTTTTAAAAAGTTGCTAAGTATTGCTAGGTATGTATCAGTATATATCTAGGTATGGTGAATTGTCAATGCCTGTTTTAAATTTTTCAGAAAAATTAATGAAAATAAACAACCCCGTCCATAGGGCGGGGTATTTCTTATAGCTCCCCATAGGGGAGCCGCGATAACACAGACTTGCGGATCATGGCGTAATTCAGACCAACCGCGTCAACTCAATAACAGAGGAACCAGAAATGACAGATATAGCGTTTAAGCTCTCTTTAAAGATGCTTATCTCCGTCCTGCCTTTCAAGGCTCTGATTAAAACCGAAACTGACTTTGGTCAAAAAGAATATAGCGATGGTAGCCATTTCGGCAAAGCCTCATAACTATGACCCCGCCCAGAGGACGGGGTTTTTCAGGATGAAATAAACTATGCTCTTGCAACGTTTTCTTGAATGCTTTTCACCCCGCTTGTCCGTTACATATCGGTATGCGCCTCGCAAGCAATCCGAAAATCAAATCATGATATTCGGTGAAAATTCAATGGTCTATTTTGTTCCACTTCTCATGATAAGCGCAGGATATTTGCGGCAATATTCCTGAAGGCGAATCAACTCGTCATTTTTTTTTGTATTGATAAACGCCTGATTCAAATACGCCACCGCGAGTCGCTGTCCGTAAACTTTAAAGATTAGAAATCTGCTCAATGCCGATTCCGGGTCATGCTCAAAACTCATGCAAAGCAGATTTGCCGCACAAGTATTGCGAATATAATATTCCACAACAACAGGAGGAGTCCTCTCATTTTCATAGCAACTGCACCATGGATTGTAAGCCCCGATATAGCTGGTGCCTGTTCCCCATAAGATCAAAACAACCAGCAGAAAATATTGCCATGAATGAATTTTAGGTGCATATTCACGCGCAATAAAATACCAGACGACAGGAATTATCGGGATCAGATAGCGAAATCCATAAGCCCAGCCGCCGTATTCGCTGGTAAAGACTCCGTAAAACAGGACTACCGCCGCCAGCGTCAGCAGAATAATCAATTCAGCACAATTCTTAAATATTTTGCGGTTAAGCAGCAGCACAGGGATGATAAACAGCATTGCCGGCATATACGAAAAAAATCCCCGGCCACCCAAAAGAATGTCCACAAAATAGCCGATAACACTTTGCCATGTCGAGATGTTAGGACTATAGGAACCTCCAGCCCCCAGATATTGCGGTATAATCCGGCCCAAAGCGATATAATTTATGCACCCCATAACTATAATAGGCAGTATACCGCCTATCGAATAGACCGCGGTCTTCTCATACTTTCTTTCTTTTGATGTAAGCAGAACAATCAAGAACGCAGCAACTCCGAACAGGCCGCCTACCGGAATCTCCAGATCGAACAGACTTCCGGCGGTAATGCCGATTAGAAAGGGCGTAAACATTGTATTTTTATTGGGGTAATCCATGAGTTGCATGGATAGCATCCAAAGCAACAGCGCCGCAGGAGTATGATTATTCATTGAAATGCCGTATGACAACAGCAAGGTCGAAGTCAAAAGACTGATGCTCAGGAAGATTTTACTGACAAAAGGAGCATCCACATCACGGTCAAGCCGCTTGAAAAATAATATAAAAAGAATAATATTCAGCAGACCAATCCCCAATAAATTGGTTAAAAATATCGAGAGATAGTAATGTGTGTTAAAACTGATGCCGGACACTGCGGCAATCAATTTGTACATCATCCCATGAATTACCATCATCGGAAGCGGTTTATCTGAATAGACTCTGCCGTCAATGACAATCCTGTCAACAGATTGAAATGCAGTCTTGTTTGTGGCAAAAGTATTTTGCTCTGCCAGCGCCTGAACCGTTCCAAGCCTGCTTGACTCATTGCCAGCCAAAGTTACTTCACTCTTGGTCAACATGGAGATCAACAAAAAAAGAAACACGACGCACGAATAAAAAATTATTTTCTCCTGCTTATCTTTCAGCATCGGCAATTCCTCGTTTAAAATATATTTGCTACTGCCCTCATGAATAGTTTGAGAAGATTACTCCAAAATAACTAAATGGGAAATCGTTGAATTCATCGACGCATAAAATGGATGTATCGGCGCAACTCTGCAAGCTGATTCCCGAAAATATTGTATCAAACTTGCTGCCGCAATACTTTAAAGTTAGCTCTTTGGCGGTGGAAAAATGTAGCAGATGATTCAATTATTTTTGGGATCCTGATAAAAGCCGGGCGGCTTACTCCCGCCTGTCATCGTAACTAACATAGCAATCAGACTTCATATTTTTTCTGGTTTTATGGACAGTTGCCCAAAATCCGGACACTTGCCGGAAATTGTCGGAGGAGATTAAATGCAAAATTTACAGACAAAAGCAGCTTTAATTCGAAAAAACACAAAAAAAAATATTTTTTTGTAAAAATTTTGAGTTTTTTTATAAAAATACTTGCATAGTGCTTATATTTTTGCTAGAATATAGAACAAACGAAGGTCATGTTTA
>CAIJKT010000971.1 GCA_903821255.1 uncultured Lentisphaeria bacterium
CCAAAGTGTCGGAATGGCTGTCCAATATAGGACCCATAAGACCCGGATCACGAAAACCGTGTTGTGCTCAACGACACTCCAAAGTGTCGGAGTTGTTTGAAAATTTTAAAGTTGTTGTGCTCAATGACTATCTAAAGTCTCCGGAATGTGGATTGCCGTCCGTTCCGGACGGAGCGTTGACCGGGAAACATGAGGCCCATGGATCTTATGGGTCCCATGGGGCGCTGTCCAAAATGACGAAAGCGAGAAAAGTGGTGAAACCGTTTTGCTCAACGACACTCCAAAGTATCGGAGTGTTTGGTTGTCCGGAATGGGTTTATTGTATTGCCGTCCGTCTCGGATGGCAATATCCCAGAATTCCCGGTATTCTCAGAACTCCCGGATTACGAAACCTGTGTTGTGCTCAGCCAGTGTCCAAAGTGTCGGAGTGGCTGTCCAAAATGGCCCATAAGACCCATAGAACCCGGATTACGAAAATCGTGTTGTGCTCAGCCGGTGTCCAAAGTATCGGAATTGACTGTCCCCATTGGCCCCATCAGTTGTACAACGCATGTATTCAAAATGAGCGTCACGGATGTCCGGAATGCCGATAATAAATAATTATTTTGAGAGAAACAGTTGACAGACGGAAGAATTGGCGGTAAGTTATTAAAACGTTTTAAAGGATTGCAGTAATGAGTGTGACAATCAAAGAACTGGCCCGGTTATTGAACGTTTCTCCGGCGACGGTGAGCCTGGCGCTCAACGGAGACAGCAGGGTTGCCGAAGAAACCAGCACGAAGATCAAAGCGCTGGCCGATGAACTGGACTATGTGCCGAACAATTTCGGCCGCGGACTGCAATCCAGAAAAAGCCGTCTGGCCGGATATCTTGCCGGCTCGGTCACCGGTTCATTCTTCGACCTGATCATGCAGGGGATCGGCGAAACCGCCGCCGCCGCGGATTACGGATTGCTGACCGGGATCACCCGCGCTTCGGAAAAGATAGATTCCCAGTTGAAAATATTCCTCGAGAAAAATGTGGACGGCATCATCCTTTCCTCCAACTACAGCGCCCATGTCGAACAATTTGAAAAGGTCGAACGGCGCAAAATACCCATGGTGTTCTGTTCGACTCAGGACAGCGGCAGGCATCCGTTTGTGATCACCGACAATTTCAAGGGCGGGCAGCTTGCCGCCGGGCATCTTATCAGCCTCGGTCACCGGTACCTGGCATGTTGCAATCACGATAAAAGCCGGCTGGCGGGCAATCTGGACGTCATTCGCCGGCATGGCCTTCCCGAGCCGGTGCAGTTTCCGGAAGGCAAGGAATTAGCCGCCATTCTGAAAGCCAATCCTTTAATCACCGGAATAACGGCCTACTCTGACACGCATGCAATAAAAATCAAGCATTCCGTGGAAAGTATCGGGCTGCGCATCCCCGAGGATATTTCCATTGCCGGATTCGACGACATGTGGTTTTCGGAGATTCGGGAATTTAAGTTCACCACGGTTGCACAGCCTAAAAAGGAAATCGGGCAGGCGGCAATGCAGATGCTGCTGGAACTTATCAGCGGCAGCGATGTGGCAAGCAGGTTCATGGAGCCGGCACTGGTGGTGAGGGAAAGCACCGCGCCGCCCGCGACAAAATAAATTTGAACGTTAATCAAAATAAGGGATTACGGAACAGTTAATCTTTAAAACGTTTTAAAAGAGAGATAAACAAGGCTTCGGCCTAAATTAATTAACCTCAAACACGGGAGATTTCAAAATGAGTCTAAGAGCAGGCATCATCGGTTGCGGCGGAATCGCCAACGCCCACGTGGACGGCTACAAGAGCAACAACATCCAGGTCACCGCTGTTACCGACATCTGTCATGAGGCCGCGGTTAAAATGGCGGAGATCACCGGCGCAAAAATATTCAAGGACGCGGACAGTCTGATAAAATCCGGGATGGTGGATATGGTCAGCATCTGCACCCCGCCGGTGGCGCATGAAGAGCCGGCGCTGCTGGCGCTGGAGCACGGCGTTCATGTGCTGATGGAAAAACCTCAGGCCCACATATTGGAAGCCGCGCAGAATGTCGCCGCCGCCGCCGCCAAATCGAAAGCTCTGTTCATGATCGCATTCCGGCACCGTTTTCTCCCGGCAATCGTCAAGATGAAGGAAATCATCCAGTCCGGCGAAATCGGCAATGTCGTGTTTTTTCAGAATATCTTCTGCGGCCCGGCGTTTTACATGAAAGATAAATGGTTCAGCAAAAAGGCCATTTCCGGCGGCGGCTGCATGCTTGACACCAGCAGCCATTCCGTTGACCTCTTCCGTTTTCTGATCGGTGAAGCATCCGAACAGCACGGCCTGATGAACAAGAATTTTGCGGGAACCGATGTCGAGGATGCAAGCATCATCACGCTCAAGGCGGAAAACGGCGCGATCGGTTCGCTGATTGCAACCTGGGTCGCCGGCGTCGGAACCGCCGAAATCATCGTCATGGGCGACAAGGGCATGGTCAAATATGACTATACCAAGCCGGAAAACCTCAGCGTCAGGAAGACCGCCGATAAGGAATTCACGCTGGAGCCGGTCAAACCCAGCAACGGATTCGCCGAGGAGATAGCCCATTTTGTCAGCGCCATAGAAGGCAAAACCCCGGTTACCTGCACCGCGCATGACGGCGTAAGATGCATTGAAAAG
>CAIJKT010000972.1 GCA_903821255.1 uncultured Lentisphaeria bacterium
ATTTTCCCATTTTTTAATTCAGAACTACATTTAAGTTCCTTATCAACGCCTCGTGTTATTATCAGCGTGCCAGGATCATCTCCATAAAAAGCTAGCAACATATATAAAGTTTGTTCATCTCTAAACGACCAAACAGTAGGCAGATTTTGCTTTTTTGCGCATCCGGCAAGAACCGCAGATAGAACCAAAAGCATTATAGCTATTTTTTTAATCATATTGAGTTTCCGTGTAAAAAACTAAATTTTTCGCAGGTCTTCTTTTATATAGTAACTTGCTCCGAACTTTGTCAGCAATTTTTCGACATCTTCACGGAATTTTCGCCAATCAACTTTGGCTTCTTCAGTTTTCATGTGGTTCAATTTTCCAATCTTCCAGAAGTTTACATACGGCGCGGCTTTGCGAATTACTTCGAGCGCCTGTTTGGGGTCAATAACCGGCTCCAGACTTACCCATGTAAAGATTTTTTCCGCATGGGCTGCTTTTAAAATATTGAACCGGTCTTCCACGGTTGAGGCATCCGGCTCCCACTGCTGGCGGGATTTGTCATCGACGAAGCATAGTGTAATACCTAATTGTGTTTTAACTCGTTTCATTAAAGGTAAATCTTCCTGAATTAAATCGGCACATCCCTTGGTCAAAATCTGACTTTTTAGCCGATATTTACCTACAATCTCAAGGGCCTGCCGCGTCAAGCGTTTTTCACGTTCCAATGGCTGATACGGATCGCTTAAAAAACTGAATAGAATCCGGCGCGGATCGCCCATGAGTTTTTCAGCATCTTTTTCCAAAAGTGGAATAACATTTTTCCGTAACTCAACTTGTGAATGCCATTTCTCCGCAGTTGAATGCATACATGCAGGAGCAAAACAATAGCGGCAACCATGAGTACATCCCAAATATAGATTACACGCTAATTCGGAATATTCTCTAGCTCTGCCTTTCGGTTCATATACTACATTCATATTTCCTCCTTGTTCCAGAAATCCATTCTATAAAAGTCTTATCTGTTGCGGTTGCGGTTGATTTTTTCTTTCTATATAAACAATATATTCTTTTTCATTGTGTTCCATTCCATGAAAAGGACGATTCTGCTTGGAATGGGATGGAACGCGACTGATTATAAGACTATTATTGTCCAATTCTTTTATTATTTCCTTTAACTTAGACGTTGAAAAAGCAATCCCATATTCTTCAATAAGTCCTACCAGGAGCGATTTTAAACACATTTTTCCAACAACCAAATCAGGAATACGCGCTTTAATATTCCAGCAGTTATCCATAGAAAGAAAATCAGGGAAATCGCATTCAATAAGTAATTGCTGTCCATTGCGCTCTGTTTCACGAAAATCTTTCCAGCGCTTATTCATATTATCAGCCATGAGAATTAAGCCATCTTCGTGATTACCACCGAAAATCATACGATATTTGGGTACATTAGATAACTTGTCTTTAATCGGTATATTCACCACATAGCGGAAAACCAACTTCAATTTTTTGCAATATTCCGAAACTAACATTTCTTCCGCTGTCTGCATGTTAAAATGCTTCTGGCAATATTTCGCAGTTAAATCTCTCCAATAAGTTCCGCCTGCAATCTCATCCATCAGTTCAGGGCAATTAACATCTGATTCGTATGCTAAGTCCTGTGAATCTGACCTATCGGAATCAGGGTCATTTTGCTTTAATAAACGACACGCTTCTCGCAGAAAACCTTTTGTATTGAAGTTCAAAAGCAGTTCAACCGTATTAAGATCCTTTTTGGTTATCTGAGAAAAGTATGAAAATTTGATACTCTTTATGCCATATGGATCGACATACAAGAAGAGGTTTTGACCATTCGCGCTGTTATTTTTGATAAAGTACTCGACCTTCTCTTCGTAAGAGCCCTCTAACAGTGTTACATTTACCCCTTGAGAAATATTTTGCTGTAGTTCTGAAAAGTATTTTTTCTCAATAAAAACCGCTTTAATTTTAGCATCATTCGCAATTTTAAAATGATCATAAATTGCCTCAAGGATCAATAAAGGTGATCCTTTTTCTCCGTCATCAAATTTTCCTTTACCGGCAAAACAATCGGCAATTATTATGGGCTTTCTCGTATGAGTTACTTTTGCAAGGTAAGGCTTCAAATAAGCGCACAAAATCTCATCTTTGATTTTAGACCAATCTCTTTTGTGCTCAAAAAAAGTATTCGTCGCTTTCATTCAGACTAAATCTCCTTGTTTCGCGATATAAGCAAATTCTGCGGACGCATGTCGAATAACCAAATCAAGGATGCCGCCATTGCTTCCATATATGCAAAAAATATGAGTATAAAAATATGTTCTATTATACCACATTGTTTTTGTTTTGCAATGCAAGTTATAGCTGATTTGCCACATAAAAACCATGAATCAACAAATGTACGAAACACTGCCGCTTAACTGTTATTATTCAACCGGGTTACCAGATTTTATCCCGTCGAGATATAAGGTTTATGGGGAAAAAATATGCGACCCTGATCTGGGTCGCAAAAAAAACTGTAGATTGCTATAAAGGTCTGATGCCGTTACGCTATTTTGCCGGCTGGTTGGCGCTGATGGTGAACTTCGGATAGTTCTTCATGCTGAATCCGTGTTCGCAACCCTGCCTGATTTCCATGGTTTTGGGTCCGGGGAAGTTGTTGTAGGCAATCCAGACGCCGGACGGCGGACAGACATAGTCGCCGAGATTCGAGATAATGAACAGTTTGCACCTGGGATTGGCGCGTTTGACGTGATTGATTGGATCGTAATAATTCAAGGCGGGGGTGTATGCAACATACCAGGTGCCGACAAGGCGCTTGAGTTCGGTTCTGCCGAAATCGCAGTTCCACGGCGACCAGGCAGAGCAATCGTTAACGTCCTTGTCGAGCCCGGCGGCGGCCAGTGACTGGAGACCGCCCTGGCTTCCGCCGCTGGCGCGCAGATCTTTGCCGTTCCACTCCGGCAGCGATTTCACGAACTCCAGCGCGCGCATCACCCGCAGAAACATGCCGTTGAAATAGGTGGTGTCCGGATTGGCGTTTTCCTCTTTACTGAAGGCATAACCCTTTAGTTCTTTCAAATTGTCATAATATTCTTTGGGCTGTCCGTTCGGAATCCCGTGAGCATTGATATTCAAAAATATTCTATCTGCGCCGGCGGCCAGGTTTTTGGATGCGCCGCCGACGCCGTAGCCCAGGAACGACACTTCGGCGGGCAGGGATTTTGCTTTTGCGTTTTTAGGCATAACCAGATATCCGGAAACCGGCATTTTACCGGCGCAGGCGATCTTGACGTCAAACGCCTTGACTTTATCGTTGCCGGGAACTTCCTTCATTTCGATGACTTTCAACGGTACGGTGGCCAGGATTTCTCTCTGTTTCTTCCAGTATGCGTCAAAATCGGCAGGCTCCGGAACCCCATGCAGCGTTTCCGGGGCGACACAGGCGCCGCCGTCAAAGAAAATGGGTTTGCCCTGTCCCTGCGGACCGGGTTTGCCGTTGACCGGTTTGCCGTCTTCATTCCAGGCGGTGACGTAAATCCGCACAAATCCCGGTTTGTCCGTTGACGCGGCTATTTTGAGTCCTTCCGCCGTGGAAACGCCTTCCCCGTTCTGAGTGATTCCATCATCGCCGGTGCGGGTCCATTTCAGTTTTTTCCCGGCAACGGTTTTTTCGCCATCCAGCAGTTTGACGGTAAATTCCATATTTTCGCCGGGGTTGTAAATCGGGGATGGTTTGTTGTGAGTTCCGAAAAGCGAATAATCCTGAGCGAACGAGGCGAGCGCAATGTTCAGGCAGACTGCCAATATGAAGATTTTCTTCAACATCTTTTTTATTCCTTAAATGCTGTTTTTATAAAAGAATCGTTTGACACAGGATAATTATATTTCCTTATTCCGGGATTTCAACCATTAAAAACCATTTCCTTTGCTCAAATCGTGAAATAAATATTTATCTTTTTGGACGATAAGTTGTTGTTGATAAATGTTTTGCGCCGCTGGGAATTGACAAATTCACTATATATGTAAGAAGAAATGCTGAAATTCTAAAATTTAAGCGGGAAAAGTGGAAAGAGATAAAATTGAAAGTTAAAAATTATAAAAGCGGAAAAGCCGAAGACGGGAACAAAATGCATTATGCTCAACAGCACTCCAAAGTATCGGAGTGGTTA
>CAIJKT010000973.1 GCA_903821255.1 uncultured Lentisphaeria bacterium
CCGCCAGAGACGGTTTTGTGATTGCCTGCGGCGCGGGATTTTTAGTGCTGGAATCTGAAGCGAGCGTAAAACGGCGCGGCGTGCGCGCCATTTGCGAGCTTTCCGGCAGCGCCGCCAACAGCAACGGCACCGACATGGTGGTTCCGGACGCGCCGTCGAATGCGGCGGTCATGCGGGAAGCCGTCGCGGCGGCGGGACTGAAAATAGAAGATATTCAATATGTCAATACTCACGGCACCGGCACTCCGATCGGCGACCCGGTGGAAATGGATGCCATCAATCAGGTGTTCGGCTCAAAAGTGGCGGTCAACAGCACCAAGTCCATGACCGGGCACATGATTGGCGCCGCCGGCGCGGTCGAGGCGATTTTCTGCACCCAGATGATCGAAAAAGGCTTTATCTGCCCCTCAATCAATCTGGACAACCCGGAGCCGCAGTTCGGCTGGGCTGATTTTGTCCGCGAACTTCGCGAAGGGGTTGATTTGCGTCATGTACTAAGCAACAGTTTTGCATTCGGAGGTACCAATGTGAGCCTGGTCATTTCCCGCTGCCGGGATTAATGGCCATTGTCTCCCGGGTTCATTGAAATGGACAGCACAGGAACACCGCACCGCCCGAAACTGCCGCCGTGGATCAGAGTAAAAGTGAACGGCGGAAATGCACGGGAGGAAGTAAACTCAATCCTGACCGGATTGCGTTTAAATACAGTATGCTCAAGCGCCAGATGCCCGAATCTTAACGAATGCTGGCACCGGCGGACGGCGACATTCATGATCCTGGGTGAATATTGCACCAGGAACTGCCGGTTCTGCGCCGTCGGGCATAACGCCGCGCCCGAGCCGCCGGATCCGGATGAACCGGAAAGACTGGCGGCGGCGGCGGCGAAAATGGACCTGAAATATGTGGTGGTCACCAGCGTTACGCGGGACGACCTGCCGGATGGCGGCGCCGGACATTTCGCGGCGGTGATCAATGCGCTGCACCGCACAATCCCGGAAGCCGGGGTCGAAGTGCTGACGCCGGATTTCAATGGCGATGCCGAGGCGCTTAAAACCGTTCTGGCCGCGGGGCCGACAGTTTTCAATCATAATGTTGAGACCGTGAGACGTTTGTCCGGAATGATCCGGAGCAAGGCGGATTATTCCCGCTCGCTGGCGGTGCTGAAGTCGGCCGTTGAGATCGGCGGCGGCAGAATCCCGGTGAAATCCGGCATCATGGCCGGGCTTGGCGAAACGGATGACGAGGTAGTGCAGACGCTGAAAGACCTCCGGGCTGCCGGAGTGTCGATTCTGACCATCGGCCAGTATCTGCCGCCTTCCGCCGCGCACTGGCCGCTGGCGCGTTATGTGGAGCCTGAAAAATTTGATGAATGGGGCAGACTGGCCCGTGAACTCGGGTTTTCTTTTGTTGCCAGCGCCCCGCTGGTCCGCAGTTCATATAATGCGGGCGAACTGATTAAAAAAAGTTGATTTTTATGGATAAGATAACATTATATAACCATAGCGGAGAAAAATTATGCCAATACTGATTTTATCTGTAGTTATAGTTGCGCTTTGCGTAGTGATAGTGCTTCAGCGGTCCAGGATTATTATCACCAACCGGACCAGCTACAGCTTGAAAAAAGGTATTTCCAAAGAACGGAATGCCACGGCGGACATTCTCCGCCTGTCCAAGGAAGTGATCGCTTCACAGGACAAGGAAAAAGAATTTCTGCCGAATTTCATCAAATACACCGTCCGCTCAATGAAAGCGACCGGCGGCGCGCTGCTTCTCTGCGGCGAAGACAAGCATTTTTACGGCTGCGCGGTTTCCGGAACATTCCCGGTGCTGAAGGACGTGACCCAGCAGATCGAATCACAACTGATTGCCCATGACAAACGGCATACCGAATTCATCAAGGGCTACAAAACCAAATTCACTTCAGATGACATTGACAAGGCCTGCGGCGGTGACGGCTATGCCTTTTACCAGGGCAAAAACCCGCCGTTTTTCCCGGACCGTTTCGTGCTGGAAGGTCCGCGCTGCCTGATTGCCCCGATCAAATACCGCAATGAAAATTACGGCTGCATCATTATTACCTCCAGAGAGGATTTTGATTCGTATAAAATTACTGCGAATGACGGATTTTTCCTCCTCCGCCTGGCTGAAATCGCCTCGCTGTGCATCGAAGTAATGAAGGATTTCAAAAAGCGTCAGGATTACGAAAAGCAGCTCCAGGCAGCCCGCGAGGAAGGCATGCTGCAGGTTTCCACCGGCATCATTCACAATATCGGCAACGCCGTTACGATTGCCAAGCTCGCCGTCAGCGGCCTGATGGAAAAAGTCAACTTCAAGAAAGAAGAGCGCCCCGAGTCCCTGATCCTGGATGACATGCTGCCGAAAATGCAGGAACAGTTGAAAAGCGGCACTCTGGAGAAATTCCTCAAAACAGACAAAGCCGGCAAGCAGTATTTAGACATTATGCATGAGCTGCTGGATCATGCCCGCAACAACAATTGCGAAGCGACCAAAATGGTTCAGTCGGTTTCCGACAAACTTTTCCATATCAGCGAAATCATCGAGCTGCAGCAGCGGTTTGTCGGGGAACTCGGAACCGAAAACATGGTTCAACTGGCCGGCGTGGTGGAATCTGCCGTCACGATTTTTGATGAATCATTCAATAAGCGCGGATTCAAAATCACCACCGAGCTTGACCGCAAGCTGCCGGAAACCCTGATTGACTCTTCAATTATGACCCAGGTCTTCATCAATATGATCAAAAATGCCGTTGAAGCAATGGATTCGGAAAATAATCCGGATAAAAAATACCAGCTCAAAATCACGCTGAAAGGCGAAACCAGAGCATCCAGAGACTACGCCCTGGTTGAAATCAGGGATAACGGCCCGGGCATTCCGGAAGAAATCAGAAGCAAGATCTTTGAATTCGGCTTTACCACTAAAATGAAGAGCAACGTCAACGCCCGCGGCATCGGCCTGCATTTCTGTCTGGATTCCGTCAATAAATATAGCGGACTGATCGAAGTGGACTCCAAAGTCGGCGAAGGCGCCACCTTCAAAGTGCTGCTTCCAATCTCCAGAAAAACCGATGCCGCCGCCAACACCCCGGAACCGGCAGTCATATAAATCTATAATCTTATGCATCAGTTTCTTTACCGGAGCTGATGCCGCCCGGCGTTGTTTTCCGGAACCGGAAAGTTTTGCCGTTTTTTCGCAGACCCCGTGAAGAATGTTGATTTTCATGTATTATACTATAATCATATAGTTTAATTTTTTAAGGAGATTCAGTTTTGAACACCAAGGTCAGCGATTGCTGGACACTGATAAAACCTTACCGGAAACTGCTTGTCGGCGCAATATTGAGCGTCATGATGTTTTCCAATCTCGGGCTGGCGCTGCCGTTCATGCTGAAGATCGCCATAGACAAGGTCCTGCCGAATCAGGATTTCCAGCTTTATATGATCTTGTGCGGCGGCATGATTCTGATTGCGCTGTCCAGATGCATGCTGCGCTATTTATGGAGCTATTTGATTAACTACGTGCAAATGCGCGTCCTGATTGATGTGCGCCACAAACTGTTCAAACATCTGCAGACCCTCTCGCTGCGGTTCTACCAGGAATACCGCACCGGCAAGCTGATCTCCAACGTAATCAGCGATGTCGGGCAGTTGCAGCAGTTGATCGGCATCACCGCCCAGTTGTGCGACCAGATGTTCCTGATTCTGGTGATTGTAATTATTCTTATTGTAATGAACTTCCAGATGTCGCTTGTGGCGCTTATCATAATCCCGCTGCATTTTATAAACCTGCGTCACAGCCACAAAATCGCCAGGGTTGATACGAAAGCCATGCAGGAGAAGATGTCGGAGATTTCCGCCAACCTGGCGGAGACGCTCAACGGCGTGAAAGTGGTCAAGTCGTTTTCCAAGGAGCGCACCGAGTGCAGAGATTTCTTTATCAGCCTGCGCCCGACACTGGATATCCATCTGCGGGCCCATACCCAGTGGACGCTGTGCTGGAATATCGCCGACGTGATAAGCATGTGCGCCTATCTGGCAATCATCGGGATTGGAACGATCATGGCGCAGAAAGGCTCGATGACCATCGGCGACTTTGCCGCGTATTACACTTACATGGGCATGCTGCTGGGCCCGATCAATGCCTTGTCCGCGGTCTCCGCCAATATCACGACCGGACTGGTCAGCGCGGAACGCATCACGAAACTGCTTAATACGACATCGGAAATTAAAGAGGACCCCCATCCCGTCAGAGTCGAACATCTGAACGGCAACATTGAGTTTAAGAATGTAACTTTCGGTTATGATGAACAGCGGCCGGTGCTGAAAGATTTCTCGTTGAAGATAGAACCCGGCCAGAAAGTCGCGCTGGTCGGCCCCAGCGGTTCCGGCAAATCCACGGTCTCCAGCCTGCTGCTGCGCTTTTATGACATCAGCACCGGCGAGATCAAGGTTGACGGCATCAATATCAAAAAACTGGGGATTGAGTCCTACCGCAACAGCATCGGCGTGGTGCTCCAGGAGCCGTTCCTGTTCAGCGGAAGCATCAAGGATAACATTGCCTATGCCAAAAAAGGGGCATCGGATGAAGAGGTCAAAAATGCCGCCGTCATGGCCAATGTGGAGGAGTTTGTCACCCATCTGGATCAGCGCTATGAAACCATAATCGGAGAGAACGGCGCCAGTCTTTCCGGCGGCCAGAAACAGCGGCTGGCGATTGCCCGCGCGGTGCTGAAAAACCCCTCCATCCTGGTGCTGGACGAAGCCACTTCCGCGCTGGACACGGTCTCCGAACACCTTGTACAGCAGGCGCTGGACCGGCTGATGCAGGACAAGACCACGGTTATTATCGCCCACCGGCTTTCGACAATCAAGAACGCCGACCTGATTGTGGTATTGAACGAAGGCCGCATTGTCCAGCAGGGCAGACACGACGAACTGCTTGCGCAGGAGGGCATTTACAAAGAGATGTATTTCTCCCAGAAAAAGACCGTGGAAAGTATTTAATGAGATTTCAAAAATTGCCGCGTGATTTTAACCATGTCACAGGCTAAATTAACATCAGCAAGGAGCTGTCAACCATGAAAAATTTCTTCATCATTTTGTTTTTGCTGTTCACCGGCATCACTGTCTCGGCGGCGGACAAACCCAAAGAGAAAGAGGATGTCTGGGCCTCGCCGAAGCATAATAAATATTCCAGGACCGAACGCTGGGAATCGCTTCAGGCCGGTTTCTGGTTCGGGGTGCCGCCCGCGACGGAATATGAGGACGTATACGGCCTGAAAGTCGGTCTCCCCGTCTGTTCCGGCAGCGGCAATGTCATCGGAGTTGAGGCCTCGTTTTTCTGCAGCGCCACCGATCATGTCAAAGGCTTGCAGTGCTCCATCGGCAACACCCTCTGCGAAGACTTCAGCGGTCTTCAACTGTCCATGGTCAATATCGCGCAGGCCGCGGCTTACGGAACCCAGGCCGGACTGGTGAATGTGGCGCATAAAAAAGGCATTCAGGTCGGGCTGGTGAATGTCAGCAGGAAAGCGGCTTTCCAGATTGGACTGGTGAATTTCAACGAAGGCGGCTGGCTGCCTTTCATGGTCTTTTTTAACTCCACCCCATAGAGAAATATGCCTCAGGAAATCGAAAGAAAGTTTCTGGTTAAGAACGAGAGCTGGAAGAAGCATGCCGACAGCGGCGAACACTTCCGGCAGTCGTTCATTTATTCCCGCAGCGGCAAAAGCGTGGTCAGAATCAGGATCGCCGGCGGGCAGGCGTACATTACCCTGAAAGGCAAACCGGTCAACTTCACCCGTCCGGAATTTGAATATCCGATCCCGCTCGCCGACGCCCGGCAGATGCTGGAAAACCTGTGCGACTCCGCCGCCGTCGAAAAAACCCGTTACGAAGTCAAATACCACGACAAGTTCTGGGTGGTGGACGTCTTCGAAGGCGGCAATGCCGGCCTGATCATGGCCGAAATCGAACTGGGCAGCGAAGCCGAACAGTTCGACCTGCCCCCCTGGGCCGGCCAGGAAGTAACCGCAGATGTCAGATACTGCAATTCCAGCCTCGCCCAGCACCCCTATTCAACCTGGCAGTCCTGATTATTTTCCGCCCTTATTCCGTTTGTGTAATTCGGCGTTTTGTCTGATTCTTTCTTCTTTTTCCTTTAACCATACGCTGGAAATAGTGAACGCTTTGTCAATCTTCCGGTATTCAAATGGTTTGCCGCTGATCGGATCTACCGGAATATCTTTAAGTATTTCCGGAGCCAGTTGTCCCAGTGTATCCGGGAACACGCCATGCTGGTTTTTATAGACATGCAGCGCCAGCGTCAGTTTCGCCGCATCAATTTCCGATTCAATATTGGCGGTTTTGGTTCTGTAGGAAACCATTCGATATGGCTCAAATAAAATTGCCGAAATCAAATATTGAGGTGGAGTATTTGAGGATTCATCGTTCAGTTCTTTCATTTCTTTTTCCACAATCCAGTATGGCTTAGAATAAAGCATTCTGATTTTTACTTCCTGTTCCAAGTAATATGCATCGTCCTGGTAGAAAAATGGACATACAGGGAGCAAGAAGTTTAACCTCCCTAATAGTATTTCTTTTTCTATGTTGAAAAATGCTGAAAGAAAAAATTTTACCCCCACAATTACCATTCCTTCTTTCGGATATGGAGGAGAGTAAAATTCAAGCTTTTCCATTATCATTCCTTTTTCTATGGAATCAAATTTATGTCCAGTCATAAACTTTTCAAAAAGATCTCTGCATATCAATATTTCTCCATCCATCGCATGAATCATGCTTGCCTCGAAATCAAATTGATCCAATTCAGACAAAAGCTGTTCGGCATTCTGGCGGCTGATGCCGTAGCGGGAGATAAGTGCAGTCATGGCATCAATATTCTGCGAAGTACAGGCCATGTTCACCAGTTGTGAAACAGGAAACGGTTCAGATTCAAATTGTTTGATTGTTTTGAAACCGCCGAGAACAAGGCTGTATCCTGCGTCCGGGTTGCCGTTAAGCCCTTCAGCGCTGCTTTTCATGCAGACGAGCCGAAGCAGATTCCGCTGCGAATTCAGTTCCGGCAGTTCGGTTGCATACCCCCGATACTCGCGCTTGTAAACTGCATACGGCTTTTCCGCGCCCTGGCGGAATAAGCTTAAAATCAGTTCCATGTCTTTGTTTTTTAAAAGTTGTTGTGCGGCATTCCGGTCCTGCTCAGGCCATGTGGTGATATCTAATGCAGATTGCCTTAATATCAAATCAAAATGTGCTTCATATGAAGGCGAGACCTGCATTAACTCAAACGCCGCTTTATAGAAAAAAGCGCCGTTGTCTGCGTTTTTTTCCGGCATTTTCGGAAGAACGGAATCTTTATCTAATGGAATTCCTTGAGTCCGCATTTCCGCCAGCCTGGACTCAACTTTAGCCCGTCCGATAGCGTTGGAGATGGTGTAAAATAGAATATAGGCCAAGACCAGTCCGGCAATAGCCAAAATTAAAATCGTCAGGCACTTCCTGATGACGGGGTGCTTGAACTTGTATTTTAACAAGAAAATGGCTACCGCGGCACCAGCAAAAACGGCAAGGCAAACCACAATGATTGTCTGCATTCCTGGATAAAACAGTAGCAGATTCATATATTGCCTCCGGGCAGTTTGCTCAAGATACTGATGGCTTCCTTGTCAAACATCGAAAAAGCAAACCATTTTTTGCCCAAATCTTTTAATGAAGCGCCAAAGTGATAAACGGTTTTATCGTCAATGATTAAAAACCGGTCGTGCGAGTTGTTAAACTCTCTTACCTCAACCGGCTGATACTGTTCGTTGAACTTTTTAATATCCAAGGCCAGTTGTTTGGAAACGGCTTTAGTGAAGATGGTTACTTTAACATTTTTCTTTCTTTTGCCGAGATGGGTTAAAACAGTGTCAGCAATGTAGTTGTCTATAATAATGATTGATTTTGCGGCGGTTCTGAACAGATCGGAAACGAACTGATAGGCGTCAAAAACCTGTCCGTCAAAAAAGATGCCCTGCCTGGGTTTTATGCTTCGTTCTTCAATGGCATTGAAAATCTGTTCAAATTTCTGGTTAGTTTCCGCTCTATGCTCAATTTGCTTTCTTTCCAATGCACTCAGGCGCTGAAAAATTTGCGCGTTAGTAGCAATAAACCGGCGCATGGTGACAAAAGCTCGCATAATCTGTATGTTTATAGCTATTGCTTTTTCACTTTGCAACACGCTTGAAAGGCTTGCTACTCCCTGCTCGGTAAAAGCGAAAGGGCAAGCGCCGCCCAAATGCTTTTTCGAAGGTATCACATTTTGTGATACCAATAATTCAATTTCACTGTCATCCAATTCAAACATAAAATCATGGGGAAATCGCGCAATATTTCTTTTGACGGCCTGTTTCAACGCACGATTTTCTATGCTATAAAAATGTGACAAATCACGATCCAGCATCACCTGAGTCCCGCGAATTGTGTAAATGATATTTTTCAACGGTATTCCATCAATGACGACTGATAGCATTTCACTCATGCCGACTTCTCCGGTTCAGTTTAATTTGAGGTCACAATTTGTGCCCTCAATGTTCATACTCCTCTAAAACAATACCTACTTTTTATGAAAAAGAAAGTTTCCCGGCTGAAAATCGGCAAAAAAATGACGGACTGCATTGTCCGCCGTGAATTTATGGAAACATTGGAATTTATAAATCAGAGGCCGAAGAACTTTTTGGGTTCGCTGTAGGCCATTTTCGCGGCCAGAGTTTCGGCTATTTCCTGTGGCATCTGACCGTCTTCGACCATCCGGCCAAGCACGCCGGAGAGGACGCGCCGGAACATTTCAAAGCGCGAGCCGTAGGAGAGCAGTTTGCGGGAATCGGACACCATGCCGGCAAAATTTGACAGCAGATCCACCGAGCCGATATACTCCAACTGACGTTTCATGCCGACCGGAGTATCACACAGCCACCAGGCGGAGCCGAGGCGGACTTTTTCGCCGAAAGCGCGGGAAATTGTCGCCAGCGTCGCCTGATGTCCGGGCTCGAGGCAGTAGAGCACCACTTTCAGCCGGTCGTTGAAACGGTTGAGAAATTTGATCAGCGCCGGCATGTGGTCCTGAAAATGGTTGCTGATGTCGCCGCCGCAATCAGGCCCGATGCTCCTGAACAACACATCGCGGACGTCCCTTACCGCGCCCATGTGCAGTTGGCAGACCCAGTCTTTGGCCGCGTTCATTTCGGCGACTTCACCCAGGAAATAACCCATATAGACTCCGGTTTCGGTGCAGGATACGGTTTCGCCGTTCATCGCCTTGCGGAATACGGCATCAGCATCCTCGAAAGTGGCGTCAGCCGACGGCGGCACTTCAATGCCGTGATCGCTGGCAACGCAGCCGCGGAGTGCAAAATAGTCATGGGAAAGCTGCAGCGCCGCAATCAGGTCTTTCACCGACTTGATGCCGATGCCGAAACGTTCGCCCGCTCTGCCGATATATTCCCGCCAGCCGGGAGCAAATATTTTCATGGCTTTATCCGGACGCCAGGTCGGGCGGATGAGGGTTTTCCCTGCAGCGCGGTTCACCATGCCGTGCTCCTCCAGCATATCGACCGGATCATCGGTCGAACACATGGCTTCAACGCCAATCTGCTGAAGAAGCTGCCGGGGGCGTTTGTCGGGACGGGCCAGCACGCCGTTTATCTGTTCCCATAATGCCTTGCCGGTATCCGGCCCCAGCAGCGTATTGATTCCAAGATAACGGCGCAGATCCAGATGAATCCATTCATAGACCGGGTTGCCGGCCACATCCGGAAAAACCGACGCCATTTTCAGCCATTTTTCTTCCGGCGGCCTGGAGCCGGTCAGATATTCCTCCGCGATTCCGCATTTTCTCAGCACTTCCCAGACATAATGGTCCGTGGCGGCAAATAGCTGCCAGGCATTGGGGTAATTGCAGTTTGCGGCGATTTCCTTGACATTCGCATGATTGTGCGGATCAAGAATAGGCAGGGATTTTATTCCCCCATAAATTTTCATCCCGGCATCATTACCGATCAGATAGCTGTCTCCAAGAAAACTCATTTAAGATCTCCAGTTTTATAGTTACGCTAACGTTGGCATAATAATATAATCCGTAAAAAACGCAGGCAAAATCCGAAAGCGGAAAAATTTTAAATTTAGTAAAATCCGGAAACTTAATGGATTTTTCTCCTTTAGACTGTAACCAAATAATTTTTCCAGACGACTACAATAAAGAGAACGGGTTGCTCGTTTTATTATCCAAAGAAAGATGCCGGACCGCGTAAAGCCTCCGGCGAAGGTGACTTTTATATGCTAGAAATTATGAAAAAAGGCTATGTAACCATATTTTTAATTGCCATGCTGGGGGCAAGCGTACTTGCCGAGGACATGCTTAACACGCAATATATGGCTGTTTTGTGGTCTGCGCTTTCAGATGCAAGCCTGGTCCTGGCAGACGGAAGCGTCTGCGGCAGCATTAAAATATGTAAAGCCGCGCCTGTCGGTATCAATTTTGTGAACGGGAACCAGCGCTGCCGGGTGGAATACCGGGCAATACCGCCGCAGTTGGCCGAAAAATACGGTTATGACCCGGTCAAAGCGGCTGAATTCGAAAAACTGCTGAAACGCCGGGAGCTACCGGCAGAATCCTGCCGGTAACGGGCAGCCTTCATCCTTCCAGGTAGACTCTTTCGACACGGGAGCCGACCGAACAAAGCAGCTCGTAAACGTGTGTCCCTTTGAGCTGCGACCAGTGTTCCGCGGGAATCGCGCTTTCACCCTGGCGGCCGATGCAGACGACTTCGTCACCGCACTGCGCATCGGGAACAGATTCCAGCGAGACGGTCGTGTAATCCATGGAAATTCTGCCGAGCACCGGACAAAGATGTCCGCGGATAAGCACATATCCCCGGTTGGAAAGCGCCAGCGGCAGCCCGTCGGCGTAGCCTGCGGCAATGGTGCCGATCAGCGTATCTTTCATCAGGCGGTAAGTCCTGCCGTAGCCGATAGTCGAACCGGCCGGAAGCTTGCGGATTGCCGCGAGGCGGGTTTTTATTTCCAAAACCGGCTCCAAATTCATGGAACGCCGACCCTGACTGTCAAACAACCCGTAAAGATTGATGCCGGTGCGGACGTGAGTGAACGGCGCCGTGCAGGTTTCCGGGAAATTGTTGATCGCGTCGCTGTTGGCCATGTGGATCTTATTGAATTTAACCCCGGCGGCATCAAGCTTTTTCAACAACGCCGTAAAGGAGTTTATCTGGTTGCGGGTATAGTCGTCGCCGCCCTGGTAGGCCATGGGGAAATGAGAATAAATGCCTTCAAATTTCAGGTTTGGCAGCTTGACGGTTTCGAGTATCTGCTCATAAGCGTCATGCACCAGCATTCCGAGCCGGCCCATTCCGGTATCAATCTTGAAATGACATTCCACGGTTTTCTGCTGTTTGACGGCTTCGCGGCTGATTGCCTGCGCCGTCCTGAAATCGTTGATTGGGCAGATAATGCCGTTGCTTACCGCGACCGGAATCTCATCCGGCAGAATATTGCCGAGAATCTGCACCGGCAGCCCCATGTCCTTCAGTTGCAGCGCTTCATTGATTTCGGCAACGCCGAATCCGGCAGCGCCGGCGGCTTTCAGCGCGCAGGCAATATCCATGACGCCCAAACCGTAGGCATTGGCTTTAAGTATTGCCAATACGGAGCACGGCGCTACGTTTTTACAGATGTTCTGGAAGTTCTGTTTCAGCTTATTCAGGCTGATCTCCAGCCTTACCCTGCTTTCCGGCCTGTTTCTCAATTCATCCTCCTGGCCATTTTACATGGTCAAATTATTTTAAAATCGGCACCTAAACGAATAAAATCATTTATGAAATCGGGATAGGTCACGGCAGCGGCCTCCGCGCCTTTGACGACGGTTTCGCCTTCAGCCGCCAGTCCCGCGATGGCCATGGCCATGACAATGCGGTGATCGCCGTAACCGTCAACAACCGCGCCATGCAGCTTTGTTCCCTCGATTACCATGCCGTCCTCAAGCTCCGTGATCTTCGCGCCCATTTTGCGCAGTTCGCGGGTCATGCAGGCAATACGGTCGGTTTCTTTGATCCTGGCCTGCGGAACATTCAACAGCCGGGTTGTCCCGCCGGCGCAGGCGGCGACTGCCGACATCAGCGGCAGCGCGTCCGGGGTGGCGTTGAGATCAACATCAATCCCCTTCAGTTCTTTGCCGGGCCGGACAATGGTGGAAAGTTCGCCCCGTTCCACCTCGGCGCCCATCCGGTCGAAGAAGTCAAATACGGCTTTATCGCCCTGCAGATCGCTGAAATCCAGGTTTCTGATCTCCACTTCGCCGCCAGCCAGCGCCGCGGCTCCGAGCGGGAAGGCCGCTGTGGAAAAATCCGCCGGAATCGTCCACTCGAAATGCGGATAATGCTGTCCGCCGTAAATTTTAAACCATGACATATCGGCGTTGCGTTCGTACTTAATCCCCAGCCGGTCAAGCCAGCCCAGGGTAATTTCGACATAAGGTCTTTCATTCAGGTTGAACACCGTGATTTCGGTATCCTGTCCGGCAAGCGGCGCGGCGAACAGCAGCGACGTGAGGAATTGCGAACTCTTGCCGTTGACGCCGGTTTTACCGCCCGGCAGCGGCCCCTGGATGGAGACCGGACATTTGCCGTCACGTGACTCCGTTTTGACGCCAAGCTGCGCCAGCGCGTCCAGCAGCGGCCCCATCGGGCGGGTGCGCAGCGAATCGTCGCCGTCAAATGTCACATTGAACCCGGCCAGCGCGGAGAGTCCGGAAAAGATTCGCAGACTGGTGCCGGAATTACCCATGTCAATCGTGTGGCCGGGATCTTTGAACCTGCCGCCGGTGCCGGTGATGCGCCAGCATTCCGGCGTCTCCTCCACCTTTGCACCGAACAGCACGGCGGCTTTCAGGCACGACCTGGTGTCTTCCGACTCCAGCGGCGAATGAATTACGGAAACGCCCTCCGCCATCGTCGCGACCGCGACTGCCCGGATCGTATGCGATTTTGAGCCGGGAACTGAGATGACCCCTTTAACCTGTGACTTCCTTACTCTGATATCCATATTTAAACCGTATTAAAAGTTTCTTTGCCTTATTTAAAAATATCCAGATTGTAGTAATGTATTTTCGTTTCCAAAGTAAACAAGCCATCAGACGGAGAAAATCTGTAATGAAAGTATCAATCATCAGCACCGGCAGCGAATTGCTGAAGGGCACTACGGTCAATACCAATCTGGCATTCCTCGGTCAGGCCCTGACGGCGGCGGGGTTCACGCCGGGGCGCGGGGCGATTGTTCCGGACTCCGGCAGATCAATGACGGAGGCGCTGGCTGACCTGGTTCCGGCATCCGACATCATCATTACAACCGGCGGGCTCGGCCCCACCAGCGACGATATCACCAGACAGGTAGTCTGCGAATTCTTCGGACTGGAGCTTAAAGAAGACCCGGAACTCCGTAAAAAACTTGAAGCGCACTGGCAATGCCTCAAACGCGGCCATGCCCCGGAGGCGCTTTTCTCCCAGGCCCAGGTGCCGGAAAACGCGGTTGTGCTGGAAAACCGCAACGGCACCGCCCCCGGTCTCTGGCTCAACACGCAAAGAGACGGCTGCCCGAAGATCATTATCCTGCTGCCCGGTCCGCCTTCAGAACTGGAGCCGATGTTCATGGAAGAGGCGCTGCCGAAGCTTGAGTCGATTGCCGCCGACAGAACATTCACTGAGCGCTTTATGGTTGCCGGCGCCGCCGAACTGATGATTCAAAAGCAGGTTGAAGCCGTAATCGGAGATCTGCCGGTGGAATTGGCATACTGCGCTTCCGCCGAAGGCGTCCGGGTTTTTCTTACCGGACCGGACCGGCTGCTGCTAAAAACGAAAGCCGCAGAGTTGAAAACCGCTTTCGGCAATGCGGTGCTGGCAAATGACTCGCTGTCGCTGGCGGAGGAAGTCTCGTTTCAGTTGCGGAGCCGTCATTTTACCCTGTCCACGGCGGAATCCTGCACCGGCGGCATGATCGCGGCGGCAATCACCGATCTGGCCGGATCATCCGATATCTTCAAGGGTTCTGTTGTCGCGTACAGCAATGAAGTCAAGGAAAAGATACTCGGTGTTCCGGCTGAAATACTGAAGACGCATGGCGCGGTCAGCGAAGAATGCGTTGCCGCCATGGTTGACAATATCTGCGCCAGATTCGACACCGACACCGGGATTGCGGTTTCCGGCATCGCCGGTCCCGGCGGCGGAACTCCGGAGAAACCGGCAGGCCTGGTCTTTATCGGCGTCAGAGTAAAAGAATCCATGGAAGTCAAAAAGTTCAACTTCCGCGGTTCCCGGGAAACTGTCCGCGGAAGGGCCGTCGCTGCCGCCTTCCGCATGTTGCGCGATCTCCTGTTCCGGCAATAAACAGCCTTCACCATTGAACACCAGTTTTGCCTGTGCGGCCGGCATGACATAACGGACGCCAGTCCGATTTTGGACACCCGACTCCGAGTAATTGGAGAGTCGTTGAGCACAATGCTTTTCAATTTTACCCCCATTTGGGACAACACCGTCCGAGAGACGGACGGCACTACAACAAATCCACATTCCGGAGACATTAGAGTGTCGTTGAGCATATACCATATCAACATTCCGGACACCCGGATAGCACAACACTCCGAGACTTTGGATAGGCGTTGAGCATAATGTTTTACAGTTTTCATAACCACTCCGAGACTTTGGATAGGCGTTGAGCATAATGTTTTACAGTTTTCATAACCACTCCGAGACTTTGGATAGTCGTTGAGCATAATGTTTTACAGTTTTCATAACCACTCCGAGACTTTGGATAGGCGTTGAGCATAACGGTTTCATAACTTTTCTCGCTTTCAACTTTTC
>CAIJKT010000974.1 GCA_903821255.1 uncultured Lentisphaeria bacterium
CATTTGCCGGAGCGACCCGCATTGCGTTTCTCAACGCATCGAAAACGTGAACCTCATCTGCCATTTCCCGCATCGCATTTTTCAACTCCCTGTCATCCGCGATTTCCTTGAGCAGCGCTTTTAAACGCCGCCGTATTTTCACGACGGGGATTTTTGTTTTCCCCCCGTCGTCTTTTATTGTATCAAGTATTTTAAGGGCGTTTTCAACGCGCGATGCCAGATCAAGATGCGGTCGGTCAAAGGGGAAGCCATACCCGTGACTCTCGTTTTTCCAGTCAAGTATCCATTCGATAATCGTATAAAGATGCATTATCGCCTCCGCATTATCATTGAGGTTGACTTTACGGTTGCGGCTTCTCGCCTCATAGAATTTATCTATCCCTTCCTGGCCGTCCCCGGACAGGAGTTGCAGCTCTTTTGCGGAATCCCTCAACTTTACAAGAAATCCGAAATGCCGCAGCCTTTTCCTGATGATGTCATAATTATCCTCTAACAGATCTTTGCCGATGTCCCGTAAAAAATGAAAATGGCAGATCAGGATCTTTGTTTTCGGGAAGACCGTTTCAACGGCCGTCATGATTCCTTTTCCCATGTCCTGCACCACCGCGAGCGGAGTGCCGAATTGGTTTTTAATTCTCCCCAGAAAAGGAATCACATAATCACTGTGCTCTGATTTTATTTTCGCATTGCCAAGCACAAAGTCGGAAATACTGTCAACCCCGCTTATGAGCCGTTGTCCCCCCTTGTCTCCGAGGGCGTCAATGTGCAGGATATAACCGCCGTTGGAATCCATCATTTGAACAATCCCAGTATTGTTGCGCTCATGGACAATCGCCAGATATATGATGAATTTCCTGGCAAGATATTCAACTTCGCTCACACTTACCGGAATATTCAGTTTCCGAAGCTCCAGCTGAATCTCCGTCGCCTGCCGATGCCCGAAAAACATGGATTCGCCTATATGGATCATCACGTCATAGCCGTAAACGCAGCCGGGCGGGACAATTTCAAGCAGCTCCGTTGAATGATATATCCTGTCGCAGAGACCGCATTTCACAATTTTTTCCTGGGCGATGAATCCGCCTATATGCATTGTGTAAACAGTTTTCTCCCGTGTTTTCAGCTGTTTCGGGGATCGCCCGCAGCACTGTCCGACTTCCGGTGCGGCATCGAAGAGAATATCAGGTTTGCCTCTGAAGAGAGAGGATGGCGACACATTGTTCCCGTTCCTGTCTAGAAGCTCCCTTAAAAGTCTGACGCGGGAGAACTCAGAACTGCCGGCGTCAGGGACGTTCCGGGAAAAGAATTCAGCTATGAGACATGATACGGATGCCTTCCCGCGCTGAAGCTGAGGAACCAGCCTGGGAAGCGGAATGTCCGGTCTTTTTATCCGTTCCGCCAGTGCGGATATGTATATGGAATCAAACTGCACATGCCGTTCTTCAGATTCCTTCATCCGGCTGGCACGCTGCCGCCTGTATATATTCTCCTCTGCCGAAAAATAGACAAAATGCCCGTCCGTTTTCTCTCTTCTAAGTTCAGCGTGATTTTTGAAATGGTTGAGGAATGAACGCGGGTCAAGGTGAAGGATTTTTCCGATCTCACAGGAAGTCAGCCCGCACTCGGCGTTCGCCACCGCATGGACGAGAGTCTGGGCAAGATTGCCGTATCTGGAAAAGCAAATCCCGCCAAACTGCCAGATGCCGCTGCCCTGTCCGTCGAATACGGGTACATCCGGCAAAGCGTAATATGCCCCGTTCTTGTTATAACTCCGCAGTACCCCCTTTTTCTTGAGGTGGCGATGGGTGTTCCTCTCGCTTATGCCGAACAGGCCAGACAGCTGTTTTATCGTCATAATTTTGGCGCTGCGGAACTCGGAATAAATTTTATCCAGCTCTTTCATTTCAACCTCGTATATCTTAGTATATGTTATAAGTGTCTAATTATCATATACTAAGATATACAAAAGCAAAAAAACAACCCGTAAATGCAAATAAAACAGAAAAAAAGACAAAACCAAACGATTCCAAGGGGTTTTTATCTTAAGGTATAATATCGCAAGTGACTTAGGTTTAGATTGTTACAATAAATCTAACCGAGTTTTGTGTTCATAGTAATATGTATATTCCAAGGTCATTGGATTTAAGAATTCTTGAGTTCATCACGGACAGTACTCCTAATAAAAATGTTCTGCTCGTAGAGGGTGCCCGCCAGGTGGGAAAATCTTCCCTTGTCCGTCAGGCTCTTGAAAAATGCAAGCGAAAACGATTTTGTGAGAATTTTCGGAGAGAACGGCGCCGACCCGGTGCCGACATTGCCGGCGTCTGAAACCAGTCCCGAGGACCCCACGGACCAGTCCCGGAGCATGTACTTCAAACCAAAATGGATTCAAGCG
>CAIJKT010000975.1 GCA_903821255.1 uncultured Lentisphaeria bacterium
TGAACAGGACATCAGGTACATCGGAATTCTGCAAAAGCTGGAACGGAAAGGGTTGATTGGCGGTGCCGGAATTTCGCTGGACACCAATTGCTACTGTGATGATGTGATTGCCGCCGGCATCAAATATGTTCAGCTGCCCTACAATGTTCTGGATAAACGCTTTGATGAGTTTTTCTTGTTGGCGCAGCAAAACGGAATAGCGGTTTTCACCCGCAGCGTCTACCTACAGGGCTTGCTGCTGATGCCGGAAGACAAGATAAGAGAATCACTGCTGGAAGTGATTCCCGTGCGCCGAAGACTGGCATGTCTGGCTGTTGAAGCGGGAATGGATATGTCCGAACTCTGCATGAGGTTCGTATTAAGAAATCCGGCGATAACCAGCATTTTGACGGGAGTGGACAATAATGAACAGCTCCGGCAAAATCTGCAATTAATGGGAAAGGGGCCGCTGCCAGTGGCGCTGTATCAGGCGGTCAAAACGGCAGTTCCACTGCTTGACGAAAAGATAATTCGCCCGTCGCTTTGGAACAAAAACAAGTAGAATTGTAAGCCGTCGATGGAGACACGTTTACGAACGGATTTTTTAATGATATATAAAACTCTGGGAATAACAATCTGGCGTTAAGAAAGTAGATATGGAATGATAATAGCTTGAATATGAGATTTTACAGTTCAAGAAAATGTATTATTATCGAAGGTCTGTGATTAAATTTTGAAGAGTTTTTACAGCAATTCGAAGAGGAGTAGATGAATTATGACAGATAGAGTTTTCTGGGAATATTTAGAGGAGTTACCAGAGCCGGAAGCAGAGGCGGCATGGTGTGAATGGCATCATCGCCTGGCTGAATGGCATCATTTTGACACGTTTCACACACACTACCTGAAAGTTGAATCTAAACGCGCCGACTTTCTGAAATGTGCGGCTCCGTGTGAACATGGTTGTCCCCGTCAGGTTATGGAACATTCTCCTTCCGAAATAACGGCTGTATGCCCGCAGAAAAAAGCAACTCCGATTCAACTCAAGTTCAGGGATATCCTGATTTATTCTCTGCGTCATGAAGCTTTGCATCAGGCGTTTTGTACTGCGCTAAAGATTCTCCCCACAGAATACAGTGTCTGCGATTCAGGCAGTACCTGGCATCTCGGCGACTATTACGCTGTGTCAAACAAAGTATATTATCCTGTTTATCTGACGTGCCGGACGGCAGCACTGACCGAAACTATAAATACGCTCTGTCAACTATGCCGGAAGCCGTTCGTGCTGATGACGCCGACCAGGCGCGGACTCGATCCGGAAGCGCAACAGTTTCTGGACGGTAATAACTCGTTGTTGTTGTCCATGGAAGCAGAACTGAGCTTGCAAGCGGACGGTTCATTCAAATCATTGCGCAGGATTTCGGAATGCATGAAATCATGCAATCAACCTTGTCCGCAACGCTATCAGAGTGGAATTTTGCCGATTGAGGCCTATAAATACCTGGTTTATAAAGATTTATAAATAACATAGTGGAGGAGGGTTATGGGATATCGAATAAAAGTGCAGAAAGGCCAGAGACCGACGAACCGTGCGTTCAAGGTGGTGATGCCGACCGCCATTGCGGAAGCGATCAAGATGGAAAAAGGCGAGGAGTTCGAGTGGCTGATTGAAGACAAAAATACGCTGGTACTGACCAGATGCAATAAACTACTGTTAAGAAAAACAGCTATGGAATGATATAATGGCCCATTTTATTAAATTAAAAGCAGACGATAAAATGCGGTTTCGCTGTCCGTTCTGCCTTGCGCTGCTTGAAACCTCATTGAAGTATAACGCTCCGCTGGATTGTCCTGGCTGCGGCAGAAATATCTTTGTTCCGAAGTCCCCGTTCGAGCCAGGCTGTGTGATAGGGGATTTCGCAATCCGGGAAAGAATCGGCCATGGAGCGGTTGGAACGGTCTACAGGGCGGACCAGCTTTCGCTGGAACGCGAGGTTGCTTTAAAGATATTGTCTCCGAAGCTGACGAATTTAAAGGTTGCCACAGATTTTCTGCGCGAGGCCAGGGCTGCGGCTAAACTCATTCATGTCAATCTGGTGCTGGCTTACGCCGTCGGCGAAGAGAACGGCGTCTTCTTTATGGCGATGAATTATATCAACGGCGAGACCCTGAAAGCCAAACTGCAACGCGAAAGGCGGATTGCTGTAGACGAGGCGCTGCATATTGTGCAGCAGGTGGCGGAAGCGCTTCACTATGCATGGCAGGAGGCAAAACTGATCCACCGCGACGTTAAGCCGGACAATATCATGATTACAAGTGACGGCATCGTCAAACTTGCCGACCTTGGCCTGGCGATCAACCAGGCTGAATGGTCGGAAGATATGGAAGTTTCCGGCACGCCTTCCTATATGAGCCCGGAGCAGTTTGCCGGAGAAAAACTTGATCCGCGCTGCGATATTTACAGTCTTGGCATCACCCTCTACCAGATGCTTTCCGGAGACACGCCATTCCA
>CAIJKT010000976.1 GCA_903821255.1 uncultured Lentisphaeria bacterium
AGGACTGGAAATTTCGAAAAAGCCTGATTGCTGTTTCAGCAGTTTTATTCAAGCCGGACCATCAGGTTCGGCTTTTTTGTTTTTATCTCATTGATTTTTATTTATTGATAAGTTATTAGTAAATAAACAGGTAAGGGTTTATGATTTATGGCTTATATTCAATACAAAGAAGGTTCCTCCAGGAAATTCTACCAGCTTCCTGACCGGATGATTATCTTCGGGCGTGGTGAACATTGCGATTTTCAACTGCTGGACAAGGAAATCAGCCGGGAGCATTTTGCCATTCAGCGTGAAGACAACGGGGATTATGCGGTTATTGACCTGGGTGCCAGAAACGGCACATTCCACAAAGGCCGCAAGCTGTTTAATGAACTGAGCATTCTCAAAGACAGCGATGATATTTACGCCGGCGGGCACCGCTTTATATTTCTTGAAAAAATGCCGGTAAAAACCACCCAGGATATTGTTAATGAGGTGTTGGATACTGTTCAGGATGAAGGCAAAAGTTTCCGCACCGCCATGGTCGAGATCGTTTCACAGGCTTCCGAGAAGAAACAGTCCTGAGCTTTTTCACATAATATACTGCAAAATTTTGAGCGCTGTCACATTGAATCATCTGGCGCGACTAGCAGGTATATTTGCTTAGTGTTAATTGGCAGTACATATTGGTATGATATATATGGCAAAGGAATTTAAACGTATGCAAACCGATACTTCTGTGACTTTCAAAACTTCAGATGAACATTTGCAGAAGTTATTTGACGCCGCAGAAACAAAAGCAAAGAACAACATCAAGGACTTCTGCGGCATTAAAGTGCTCACGGAGGGGGGCGGCTATAATAATGTGTGGCTGGAGACGCAGCCGATGGGCGGTGAGATGTATGCGAAACGCAACCTTGAAACAGGTCTGAATAATCAATTGATTTTCCTTGATAATCTGAATGATAAAGGCCGCTTCCCGGGTATGGTAAGTCCTGATAATAATATATTGAAGTGCGATTACGAGTGGCTCCAGGGCTTTTGTTTTCCGCGTCCCGCGCTGAATATGTACTACCTGGCCGGCAGAGATGAAAGTTATTTGAGAAAATTGCATGATGCACTGGAAGGTTTTGATGACTACTTGTGGAAATACCGGGATTCGAATGGAGACGGATGCCTCGAAACATGGTGCATCTGGGATACCGGCGAGGATCATAGCACAAGACTGACCGGCGCACCGAATAAATGGGGCGGCGAAACTCCGCCGCGGGGATTAGGCAAAGTGCCTTATGCGTCTATGGATTTTATGGCATACTCGCATGATGGAAGAGCCGTGCTCGCCGTTATCTCAGACATTATCTGCAATGGCAGGGGAGATTACTGGCGTGCGAAAGCGGAGGAAGTGCGCAAAAAAATACGCGACTATCTCTGGCGGGAGGAGAAACATGCCTGCTATGATCGCGATTGCAACAACGAATTTATGGATGTGCTGATTCATAATAATCTCAGGGTGATGTATCACGGTGCGTTTCACCAGGATATGGCAGACCGTTTCATTAAGCACCATTTGCTGAATCCTGAAGAGTTCTGGACAGAGATGCCGCTGCCGTCCATTGCCGTAAATGATCTTCTTTTCCGGAATAATACGGCGAATGACTGGAGCGGGCAGCCCGAGGGGCTGACATATCAGAGGGCCATCCGCGCTCTTGAAAATTACGGACATTGCGCGGAGATCACGCTGTTGGGGCGGAAACTTATCCAGGCAACAGGTGCTGAATGCATGTTTACTCAACAATTTGATCCGTTTACCGGCAAGCCGTCCATTGTAAAGTCATGGATTGATAATAACACCGTCCTTGATGATTACGGCCCGACCATACTGGCAGTGCTTGAATATGTATCACGACTGTACGGGATTCATATCGAAGGGGAGAAAATATACTGGGGCGGCCTTGCTAATGATGGATACTGCTGCGAATATATACAAAACTGGAATGGCAGATGTTATAAATCAGTTCATGCTGATGGCCTGTTTAATGCCTTTATTGATGAAAAGAAGATTTTATCATGTTCAAACGGAGTTCGTATTGTCACCGATTACAGTGGTAATATTCTGGAAATGACCGGCATTGATACCGAATCTGTGAATGTGACAATTGAGTCTCCTGATTTTGAAGCCCGACAGAAGATATCCCCTAATGAAGTATACAGACTGACAGGCGGTATGTTTGTATTGAAGCAGGCTGTTAGCTTCGACTATCCATATTTGAATGAGTAGCGGAAACGTGAACTTTTAAAATTCAAAAATCATTTTACCCCCCCATTCTATGGAAAATTTTTTTCCAATAAAAAGATTGAAGTATACCTGTTGCTATTGACAAACGATAGGTATTCATTTATAATATAATCAGTCAGGGTAAACAGTAAGGGAAAAAATGTAATGTCCGTTCAAGAAATAAGCTGTCTGTGGGAAAAAGTAACTGAAGAACTGGCGGAGCAGATTAAAGACAAAGCCTGCGCCGCCGGAGACAGGTTTTATTCCGCGGATGAGATTTCCGCCAGATTCGGCGTCAGCAATATCACCAGCCGCCGGGTGTTGTCCGAACTTGCCCGGATGAATCTGATTCAAAAATCCCGCGGCCGCGGCTGCGTCATAAACAAATCGCATCAGCTTAAAACGATTTATGTGATGTTCCATGACAAAGAGATTTCGACCAGTAATTTAGGTTACGTCCGTGCCGGGTTGTATAAAGGTATTGTGGAAGAATCCATCCGGCTGGGCTGTGAAACCAAGGTTGTAACTTTAAAATTTCTGGAACGGGCGCGGCATGGCGAACGGTTCGATCTGCTGATCGTGCAAAATTTCCCGGAGTTTTTCAAGGAGATGGCCGATCTGATCAGCAACAGCGAAAATATCAATTG
>CAIJKT010000977.1 GCA_903821255.1 uncultured Lentisphaeria bacterium
GGACGCGAAAAATAATTATGGTTTCTGGCAAATTGATACATATATATCTTCCGGTAGTGGCGAAGAATATTTTTGCAATCATTTTAATTACCATGGATTCCGTTACATTAAAATCAGCGGCTTATCTGTCATTCCTGACCGTAAAAATGTCCGTGCGTATCTTATCCACACGGATTTTGAGGCGGCTGGCATGTTTAAGAGTTCCAGCAAACTGTTGAACCGCATTCATGATATGACCGCTTATACGCTGCGTTGCCTGAGTGTGGGTGGATTTTTTGCAGACTGTCCTCATCGCGAACGGCTTGGTTACGGGGGAGACGGGCAATCAGCCATGGAATCTATTATTATGATGTATCAGGCGGCTCCCTTGCTTAAAAATTGGACCGCCGCATGGTTGGATTGTCAGCGGCCAGATGGCGATATGCCGCACACCGCTCCCAATCCATACATGGCTGGCGGAGGCCCGGTATGGTGCGGATTTCTGCTAACCAGTACCTACTATTGCTATCTTTATTACGGAGATTTGCAAATAGTTTCGACAAACTACGCTGCAATTGAAAAGTGGCTCAAATTTGTTGAGTCGCATTGCGAAAATAATATTCTCCGGCCATGGATGTCGACTGACTATCGGAACTGGTGTCTGGCCGACTGGGCCGTTCCCAGGGATGTCAATCATAAACATCCGCAATCCATTGACCTTATTAATAACTGTTTCCGGATATACTGCTATGATCTGGCAGCACAATTGGCGGATGCGCTGAACAAGCAATCAGACAGTCAAAAATTCCGCAGACTAATGAGTTCTGCCCGACTTGCCGTGCATAACACATTCTTCAACCCGCAGACTTTTGTCTATGCTGACGGGGATCAGCTTGATCTGGCATTTCCGCTGCTGGCTGGCGTGGTTCCCGAATCTCTCCGCAATACCGTGCTTAAAATGTTGGAGGAGGAAATTCTTGTAAAATGTAATTCTCATCTTGCAGTAGGCCTGGTTGGCACTTATTTCCTGCAGAAACAATTACTGGCATCCAACCGCAATGATCTCATGTTTGCCATGACCAGTCAAATTACCTATCCCGGTTACGGTTATATGTTAAAGCATGGCGCGACCACCATGTGGGAATACTGGGACGGATCACAATCTCAAATCCATAACTGTTACAGTGCAATTGGCTCGTGGTTTTATCACGGTCTGGCAGGCATCCGCCCCGATCCTGCTCGCCCGGGGTTTGCCAATATTATTATCAAGCCTGCAATTGTTGGCAATCTGAAATATGCCCGTGCCGCATACAAGTCAGTCCATGGAACAGTTCGAGTCCAATGGCATCTTAAAAATGGCTTTATTGAACTTAAAATAACGGTTCCAGCCAATACATCCGCAATTGTTCATGTACCTGCAACGGACGCGAAACAAATCAAAGAGATATTATCTAAAAATGAAATGTTTTGCCGGAGGACAGATGAAAATTCAGCCATTTTCCAGATTTCATCCGGCACTTATACTTTTATCTCCCCATGGATTCCTTCGGCGGTCAATGATAATATTATTGTATAACCAATCTGGTTGAAATTATTTGTAAAGATATAATTGCGGATAAATTTAATCTATGCTTCGGAATTAGGCTGATGCAAAAACAAGAATACCGCTGCGCAATGGTATTCATCATGCATGCTGATAGTCATAAGCCGTAAATTACTGCTTGCGGTCGGCGTCTGGGTGAGCCAGGTGTTAGTGACGGTCACGCTAAATATGGAAAGTGGCGCAATCGTATTCGGTATAGCCAATGGAATTACGAACTTCCTGCTGATTGGAACATTGTATCTGATGTGCAAAATTGAGCGCGGATTCTCCGTCACAGTTGATGAAATGTATGAAGCGATTGATAATGCCTCGCCGCAATCTTGATGCGTAATTTGGCGAAGATAATGTTAAAAGAAGAGTTATTATAGCGTATATTTTTGAACAGAAGAGGAGAAAGAAGATGGATCGTATTTTCTGGAACTACTTGGAGGAGTTGCCGGAGCAGGGAGCGGCCTGGAGAGAGTGGAATAGCCACCTGGCGAGATGGCATCGGTTTAACA
>CAIJKT010000978.1 GCA_903821255.1 uncultured Lentisphaeria bacterium
GCTCAGATATTCCTGACGAAGATGCTGAAAAGATGACTACTGTTGGCGAAGCCATCAAGTACATCGAAAGCAAGAGCAAGGAATAAGTTTCCTGAAGTCTTTTTAAGGTGGGTCACTTCACATGCTGGCGTGGCCCATTTTTTTTATTAACGCGATACATGAGGTTACTTAGATGAATGAAAGGCGTGTAGTTATAACCGGAACAGGTATAGTTTCCTGCGTAGGTAATTCCGTGGTTGATTTCTGGGATGCTTTGGTCAACGGCCGCTGCGGCCTTGGAAAGATCACCCGTTTCGACGTCTCAGAATACCGCACCCAGATTGGAGGGGAAGTCAAAAACTTCGACATCTCCAGATATATGCCGGTTAAAGATGCCAAGCGCCTTGATTTGTTCTGCCAGTTTGCCGTGGCGGCAGCCGACGAAGCGATGCTTGAGGCCGGACTTCCATTGCAGCTTGACGGCGGCGGAGTTGACCGGACCAGAGTCGGCGTGCTTGTTTCCAGCGGAATCGGCGGACTTGAAATTCTGACCGAACAAAATACAATCTTAGATGCCCGCGGACCTTCCAGGGTCTCGCCGCTGCTGATACCGATGATGATTATAGATATGTCCTCCGGCAACCTTTCCATGCGTTACGGCGCACAGGGGCCGAACATGGGGATCGTTTCCGCCTGCGCTACCGGATGCCATTCCATCGGGGAAGCGTTCTGGATGGTTAAGCGCAACGATGCTGATATCATGATTGCCGGCGGCACCGAAGCTTCGATTGTCAAGCTCGGATTTGCCGGTTTCTGTTCCATGAAGGCAATGAGCCAGAGAAATGACGATCCGATGCATGCCAGCAGGCCGTTCGACGCCGACCGTGACGGTTTCGTCATGTCGGAAGGCGCCGGGGTTATGATTCTGGAAGAGCTTGAACATGCGAAAAAACGCGGCGCCAACATTCTGGCCGAGATCGTCGGTTACGGCGCGACCGGAGATGCTTATCATATCACCTCGCCGGACCCGGATGGAACGGGCGCCGCCAGAGCGATAAAAATGGCCATGGGCCATGCCGGAGTCAATCCGGAAGACATTGATTACATCAATGCTCATGGAACCAGCACTTCGCTGAATGACAAATTTGAAACCAAGGCGATAAAAGCCGCGCTTGGCGATCACGCCTACAAAGTTTCCGTAAGCAGCACCAAGGGAACCACCGGACACGGACTTGGCGCCGCCGGCGGTTTTGAATCGATAGCCTGCGTGAAGGCGATTCAGTCCGGGATTGTCCCGCCGACGATTAATTATGTAACGCCGGATCCGGATTGCGATTTGGACATTACGCCGAATACCGCCAAAGAGAAGAAAATCAGGTATGCAGTCAACACCAATCTGGGCTTTGGCGGACACAACGGAGCAATCGTTTTCAAGCGTTTTGAGTAATTTTTGCGAATTGAGTTGATTTTGTGTGAGATTTTTAACATTATCGGCTCTTGCTTTGATCTTTAATTGACGTATAGTAAATGGAAGAAACTGATTTCGCAGAGATATATACAATTGCGATTCAGATATTTTCGGCAATATTAACCGAGAAAAAAAATAAATTTAGCAGGGAGGCAAAACAGAAATGAGATCCTTTTATTTTATGGCTTGTGTTCTTTTAGTCGGGACCTTTGGTTGCGCGCCGCAGTTGGCTCAGAAACCGATGGGCGAGGAATAAGTCCGCTGGGAAAAATATGTCAAAAAGAATTATTCATCCTGGACGCCGCCGCAGACCATTCCGCCGGATAAAATTTTGAATCCGACGCCGGTTGATAAAGGCGAAGTTGTACTGACCCCTGAAGGCCCCGCGGCATCCGGAACCCCCGCTGCCGGTCAGGAAGGCGCTGTTGTTGAATCTGCTCCCGCAGTAACAGGAACCGCCGCTCCGGCCCCGGTGCTTACTGACGACAAAACTGCCGCGCCGGCCCCGGCTGCCGCTCTGGCTCCGGAAGCTCCCGCCGGCAAGACGGAAACATATACTGTGGTAAAAAATGACAGTCTCGGCAAAATAGCCAAGAAATTCAAGACCACGACTTCCAAGATTAAAGCGGCAAATCAGAAGGTACTTAAAGGCGGCGATCGGATAATCCCGGGCATGAAGCTCCAGATTCCGCGCTGAAGCAAAAATTTTAATGGCTGTTGAAGATAAATTTTATTTTGAGAATGGCCTGTCCCTGAACGAAGTTTTTGCGGGACATATCAATAAAAATATAAAACAGGCCGGGGAACAGCTTGGAATCTCGCTGGTTTCCCGGGACTTCTGGATAAAACTCTCCGGCCCCCGCGAAAAAGTCAACAGGGCCAAAGATTTTCTGAATGAACTGTCGCGCATCTTCCTGCTGCGCGACAGACATTTGGATCAAAATGACTTCGATCAGATACTTAAAGCCTTCCGCGATCACCGCGATGCCGAATTAAAGCTGCTTTTTGCCGAAAGAATTTCCGTCGGCTCCAAAAAACGCGATATCATTCCCCGCAGCAAAGCCCAGCTTGAATACGTGCGCGCCATCCGCGAAAAAGACATTGTTTTCGGAATCGGCCCGGCTGGAACCGGCAAGACTTATCTGGCGATGGCGATGGCGGTTTCGGCATTGCTGAAAGGCCGTTTCACCCGCATAATTCTCACCCGCCCCGCCAAAGAAGCCGGCGAAAATCTGGGATTTCTGCCTGGTAATCTTGAAGAAAAAATACTGCCCTATCTGCGCCCGCTTTACGATGCGCTTTACGATATGATTTCTTTCGAAGAGGCATCCGCTTTAATTGAACGGAACATCATTGAGGTTGCGCCGCTGGCGTTCATGAGAGGCAGAACTTTAAACAACGCGTTTATCATTCTTGATGAAGCGCAGAATACCACCGAAGAGCAGATGCTGATGTTTCTGACGCGCCTGGGCTATGATTCTCAATGCGTAATTACCGGAGATCCGACTCAGAACGACTTGGCCAGGCACGAAAGATCGGGGTTGATCCACGCGGAAAAGACATTGCAGGATATTTCTGAAATTGCATTCAGCAAATTTACTTCCCGGGATGTTGTAAGGCATGCCCTGGTTGAAAAAATCATTAACGCATATCAGCAGGCGTTGTAAAGGCAGTCATGTTTTCATTCATTACAGATCCGGTTAATCGAATGCTCAGCCGCCGGCGGCTGGGGCAGCACGGTTTTATCGGCTCCAGAAAACGCCGCACCGAAGACAACCGGCTGATTGCCGCGGCCGATCATTCCAAAGTGCTCGGATTTTTCATCCTGTTCATTCTATGGCTGTTTTGTGCCGGGTTGCTGTCTTTTCCAACCCACCACGGCGGAAACATGCCGCTGGTTTTGAAGCAGCAGGCGCCTAAAACTATTTTTGCGGACTTCGATTTTATATATGAAGACAAAGGCAAAACGCAGGAGAATAAACATCTGGCGGTTGAGGCGGTTCCGCTGTATTTTAAAATTTCCGAGGACGGAGTTAAGCAAAGCGTAAAAAATGCGGAAGATTTTTCCGCCGCGGTAAAGGCCCGCATAGATGACGAAAACCAGAAAATTAAATATCTGCCCGGCAAACAGCCGATGGCGAATTTAGTTTCCGCGCTGGATGATAACTCCGTTCAAGTTTTTAATTCCCTGGTTAAGGATGAACAACTTTGGAATAATTACCTGCGGGAACTGGACTTGATTCTCGGGCAGGGCATTTTCAGTCAGAAGGAAAGGGAGAGCTATAAAGTCGGGCAGCAAATCAGGATTATTGACATCCGGGGCAGAGACCGTTATCCTAAACAGGCAATTGAAATATTGACGCCGCAGGACGCCGCCGCTGAATTATCAGATTCGCTGCTGAAATATTACTCCTCCCAGTCGGACCGGCAGGCAATGCGCAATGCGCTGATTCAGGCTTCCTCGGCGATTATCGGCGTCAAGGGGAACCTGATATTTGATTCCGTCCAGACGGAGATGAAAAAGAAAGAGGTCGAAAAACAGGTGGTCCCCTTCATGGTTGAGATTAAAAAATATCAGCCGCTGGTTTTAAAGGGGCAGATTATAACCGGAAAAGAGCTTAATCTGCTTGAGGCTTACGAAAAAACCGGACAGGAAAAACTGCAGGACAGATTCTCCACTCAGGAGGCCATACGGGATCTTGTCTGGAGCTTGTTCCTGATGGTTTTTATCGGCCTTTATATGTTCCATATTCATCCGGAAGTAGTTAAAAGCAACCAGAAAATATGTTTGTGCGCCGCAGTCATTATCGTTTCGCTGGCGCTGAACCTGGTATTTGCAGAGTTCTTTTATTTTTTGAGTTCAAATTTCGGCATTCCGCCCGGCCTGGTCAACGATGCCATTCCGCTGGCGCTGAGCGCCATCCTGCTGGCGGCGATGCTGGGATTGCGGGTCGCAATATATGTCGGTTTTTTTACCGCGGCAATCACCTCCATGATCATGGGCAATTCTTTCGATATTGCCATTGAGGGGCTGGTTGTCTGCTGCATTTCCGCGCTGGTGGTAAGAAATGCCACGAATTACCGCTCATTTTTTATCAGGAGCGTGTTTATCATATTCATTTCTTTCTGGGTGCTGGATTTCAATCTGTTGTGGCAGATCCAGCCGGAGGCGAAAATGCATTTGTGGTCGGCCGGATCGAAAATGCTGTTGTGGTCGGCCGGGGTTTCTTTTATTAACGGCTTTGCCACTGCGACGGTCGCGCTGATCCTGATATTCGTTTTTGAAATGGTGTTCAATATCAGCACCAATATGTCGCTGCTGATGCTGTCCGACTACAACCATCCGCTGCTTAAGCGGCTGCAACTGGAAGCGCCGGGGACATTCTACCACAGCCTGATGGTCTCCACGCTGGCGGAATATGCCGCCAAGGAAATCAACGCCAACCCGATCAAAGCCAGAGTGGGGGCCTTGTTTCATGATATCGGGAAACTGGCAAAACCTGAATACTTTACTGAAAACAACATCAATGCGGACAAGAAACACGGCGAACTGCATCCCCGGATGAGCAGCCTGATCATCCAGAATCACGTCAAAGAGGGCATTGACCAGGCACTCAAATACAATCTGAGAAAAATAATCAGGGATGCCATCCAGCAGCATCACGGAACAGACATTGTTTACTATTTCTACAAGCGCGCACTGGAAGACGCCAAAGATGACGGTTCGACTGTTGACGAGCAGGAATACCGCTATGCCGGTCCGCTGCCGCAGGAAAAAGAAGTTGTCCTGATCAGCCTGGCGGACGCCTGCGAGGCCGCATCGCGCTCCCTGCCCAAGCCGACGCCGAATAAAATTGAAACCCTGGTCTGGGAAATATTCCGCAAGCGGCTGAAAGACGGCCAGCTGGACAATGCAAGAATGACGATTGCCGAGTTTGCTAAAATAAGGGACAGTTTTGTCAAAACCCTGACCACGATGTACCATAGCCGGATAGCATATCCGAAAGACGGAGAGACAGATGAAGACGACTTATTCATGGAAAGTAAAAACCCTTTCCCCGCCGAACCGAAAACTGGTTAAAAAGATGTTTGAAAGAGCTGCCGGGCTCAGCGGTCTGGATACATCAAAAGACTGGGTCGCCAACCTGATGTTTGTCGGGGATAAAGCCATGGCCGGCATCAACTGGAATTTTCTCCGGCATGAAGGCACGACTGACGTGATAACTTTCAGCTATTTTGACGATGGAGATGTTGAACCGGGCGATACCGGGGTTGAACTGGTTGTCTGCGGTGATGTCGCCTGGCGGGAAGGCGCGGCCAGGAAGGATTCATCCTACGCGGAGGAAATGACGCTTTACATCGTTCACGGTTTTCTGCATGCCGCCGGCGAGGATGATCTCGATCCGGCGTCCAGAAAAAAGATGCGCCGGCGGGAAAAAGAAGTTATGCCGGTATTGCGCCGCGAATTTCCGCTGGAAGAGATATTTCCTTCCCGCTGAAAGAATCTTGAAGTGCAGATTTGAGTTCAAAAGAAATTGCATTAAATTGTATCAGGAAACGGAGTGATTTTTATATGAGTCTTGAATTCCTATGCGCCGTCTGTATCGGCTTTATCTGGCTGCTTTGCGCCTGGGAGGGGTTTGGCGGCCTGAGCAGAGGGCGAATCAGGCGCATTGAAACGGAAAACAAAGAACTTGCCAGAAAACTGGAAGACTGGCTGGAACGCCAGAATGAATTCAATGTCGTATTCGGCCTGCTGGCATTTTTTCTGATCGCGTTTATCGGAATGGGCGCCATGCAGGTGTCTTATGAGCTGAATCCAGGTTTGTCTGCGGTGTGGCGTATTAGTATTGTCTCCGGCATTATCCTGCTGTTTCTGATTGTTTCCGGCGAACTGGCGCGAATCATCAACAGTCGTCTGGACATTAAGATTCTGAACATCACCATGCCGCTGGTCATCGTGCTTCGCATTACATGTTTCCGCCCGGTCGTCATCCTGATGCAGGTCGTGGAGAAAAGTATCCTCGGCTGGAAAAATAAAGAGGGGGCGGACGCAAAATCATCCGCCGAAGATGAAATCATGTCGCTGGTGGAACAGGATTCCGAAGACGAAGGTTCAGAGTCGCTGGAAGAAGATGAAAAACGCATGATAAAAGGCATTTTCGATCTGGACTACACGCCGGTGCGGGAAATCATGACGCCGCGTGTGGATATGATTGCGCTGCCCTCCACCGCAACCATCAAAGAGGCGAAACAGACGTTTGTCGCCAGCGGACACAGCCGGATTCCGGTCTATCAGCGCAATATTGACGAAATAAAAGGCATTTTGTATGCAAAAGATTTTCTGGATGATTCCAGGCATTGCGAAAAGCTGGAGGAGCTTACTCATAAACCGCTGTTTCTGCCGGAAACAAAAAACGTCGGCGATCTGCTGAAGGAATTCAAGAACAACAGTATCCATGTTGCAATTATTATTGATGAATACGGCGGCACTTCCGGCATCGTGAGCCTGGAGGACATTCTGGAGGAAATCGTTGGTGAAATCCGCGATGAATATGATTCCGAAGAGGACGTCTGTCAACGCGCAGTAATAGTGGCCGGATTTTGAGCATTTAATTTTGCCGGAGTCGAAATTGCTTTTTGTTGGTGTTTCTTACGTTTTTTTCAGTTTTCTTCGTTTTTTCTTGATTTTCTTTTGTTTTCTTCGTTTTTCTTTCCGACTTCACCCCAGAAA
>CAIJKT010000979.1 GCA_903821255.1 uncultured Lentisphaeria bacterium
CCACGGACAATAAAATCACAGCCCGGCAGTGGGAAGCCTTGATCGGGCTGGCGGCCAAATATTCCGTACAGTTGCCGGAACTCCATTCCGTCGCGGCGAAACACAGCTTCAGCAATGAGCTGGCAACCAAATCCGAAGAGGTTAAAGTCTCTGAAGAAAGACGTCTGCAAAATACCGCGACCGCCGATGACAAAAGCAAATATGTGCAGATATTCTCCGAATTCTCAGGAGTCAAATGGGAACCGCCGCAGAAAAACCGCGGCAGGGTCTACGACGATAAGAAGTTCTTTGATTCCCTGAAAAAACAGGCCGATTCAGGCAAAACTCTTTCCGACAAGCAATTGAATGTGATCGCCAGGTTTGCGACAAAATACAAAGACGCGATTCCGACATTTGAAACCCTGACCGGCCTGCTGGGGATTGTTCCGGAAGCGGGAAAAAGTGAAACTGACGCCGCCGCCCCGGAAGCCAGCAGCGAAACCAGTACGCTGCTGAAAGTTCTCGCCGCCGTTACTGAATGGGAAGAACCCGCGCAAAAGGGGAATAGAACTTTCAACGACAAGACGTTCTATGAATCGCTGGCCAAACAAGCTGAAGGCGGCAAACAATTGAGCCCGAAACAGCTATTCGCGTTAAAGAAGATGGCGAACAAGTATTCCGGCAATAAAGAAGAAGAGTAAATCCTTTTCCCTGAATTATCGCGGCAGATTCATTTTTTAATGATCTGCTGCTGATAAAGAGTCAGATAGTCTTCAACCATTTTTTCGGACGTGAAAGACAGATCCGGACTGGAAACCGCGCCGTTGACAAGCTTGTCGGCAATCAATTCCGCCAGCATCGCCGGCGACTGGGTTTTGAAGTCGAAAAACGCCCCGTTGGGATAATTCCGGAGAAGTTCTTTCAGCGGCCCGATTTCGCTGGCTATGACCGGTACGCCATGCGCCATCGCCTCGATCAGCACCAGCCCGAAGCCCTCGTACCGGGAAGGCATTACAAAAAGATTGAATGCCCCGATGCAATTTGACGCGTCTTTCCGGAAGCCGGGCAGCGCCACGAGAATATTTTCCGGAGCATCCTGCGCCAGGCGTTCAAGGCTGCGGCGTTCAGCGCCTTCGCCGATAATCACCAGCCCCCACTTTTGCCCGGCCGGAACATGCCGGGAAAGTTCAGGCAGCATCTTCAAAAGAATATCATAGCCTTTCTCATGCCCCAGCCTTCCGACCGAGCCGAAAACCGCGCTGCATCCGGCGAACCCCCAGGAATTCCATAACTGTGCAATTTCGTCCTGCCGCAGCCTCTTGGGCGCGACGATCCCGTTATAAATTACCGGCATTGATTTGGTTTTCACATGCATTTTCGCGGCATGAAAGTCGCGGGCCGCCTCGGAAACCGCAGTCTGGACATCGCACAGCGGGAGCGTGAGATGATCAAGGAAAAAATACCATGCTCTGCTCTTTCTGGATTCCATGGTATGCACGGTGTTGATCAGCCTGTATTGCGCGCCGAGAGCATTCAGGCGGGTTGCCAGATTCGCATGGAGCAGATGGGAATGCACTACGTCGGGCCGCAGCCGCCGGAGAAGCGATTTCAGGCGGAAAAGCCGCCAGGGAGCGGATTTAGTAAGTTCCAGAGATTCAATTCCGACATTATGCTCGAGCAGATCATGGATAATGACCGACTCCCGCGGCAGCGGCCGCAGTGAGACTACTGTCACGTCATGGCCGCGGCGGCGCAGCCCGGCGCAAAGCTCGGCCAGCACCCGCTCGGCTCCGCCCGGACGCAACTCGGTTATTACTTGAACTATTTTCATAATGGCTTAATTATATCTATGTTTTGAATAATTGAAAACCTGTTTTCGTCAAAAAGCCGGATTTCTGCTCATTTATTCCGGCAGCACGACAAAACTTCATTCACCGGAACATTATTCCTGCCGCTGTGCAGAACCGACACATTGCCGCCTGCCGGAGCCAGTTTTTCCGGAAGCGTGCTGCCGGTAAAAACAACCACAACCTTTGCCCGGTTAAACGACGCGGCAATGTGGCCGACTCCTGAATCATTGCCGACAAACAGTCGCGCTCCGGACAATAGCGCGCATAGCACGCCGAGTTCTCCGCTCCAGGCAACCGCGCCGCTTTTCCCGGCGATTTTCATACCGCGCGGCAGTTCTTTTTCCGTGCCGGAAATTAAAGCCTGCCAGCCTTCAGCCCTCAGCGCGGCGGCAAGCGCGGCAAAATTGTCATCGCCCCATTCTTTCTCCGGCCAGCCGGCGCAAGGCGCAATCACCGCCAGCGGCTGCGACGGGTCCAGTCCGGCGGAGCGGCACGCCTCTTCAAAACTGCATTTCAGCAGCGGCGGACGCGGATAGTCCGGAATCGTCATTTCCGGAACCGCGGCCAGCGCCACCTTGAACAGCCGCTGCCATAAATGCAGGTCAGCGTATTCAGAACGGGAGACCAGCAGCGAATACAACGCTCCGAATTCATCGCCCTCAAAGCCGATGGAGTATCCCGGCTTCAGCAGCCGGGTGAACATGGCGGAGTAACGGTTGCCGGTCAGGTCCATCACCAGGTCAAAATTCAAAGGCCGGTATTGCCGGGCGGCGGCAAACAGCCCGGACCATGAAAATTTTTCCCGCCGCCGGTCGCTGATAACTTCAGGGACCTGATGAATGTTTGCCGGAGCGATCATATTGTAAAAGAGACCGGAAAAGTCCCGGCGCAGGAAAATATGGATTTCCGCATCCGGAAACCGCTGTTTCAAATATGGAATGGTCTGGAATGCCCAGAACGTGTCGCCAAGCCAGTGGCATGCGATCACTCCGATCCGCCCCGGTTTTTCCGGGATGGATTTTTTCTCCTGGAACAGCCCGTAACATGCCAGCGCCGCGTCGATGATTTTTTTTAAAACCGTTTTCATCAGGGATGAACCGCCTTATTTATTAAGCGAGGCTTAATATAATCTTCCGTAAATGCGATACAATACCGGCGCCGGTTATTCGTGAATATCTCCGATTATTCATCATGAAAACATGGTTCCCGGTTTACATTTTGCGAAAAATGCGCTATCGTTTAGGATTAACTTTACACTCAATGCTGAATGAAGGAAATATGGACATTAGAATATTTAGAACCGCATCTTTATGTTTCTGCACAGTCCTGCTGCTGTTCGCCGCCGCCGGTTGCGATTCATCCGGCAAACCGCAGCCGAAAGACAGCGACAATTCGATCACAGCGCTGCAGGAAAAAGCGGACGGCGGCGATATTGCCGCGATGGTTGCGCTGGGCAGAATGTTTTTAGATGACAACAAAGACGTTGAAATCAATTATGCCGAGGCGCTGAAGTGGTTCGAAGCGGCTTCCGCCAAAGGTTCCGCCGAAGCCGCGGCATATTGCGGCTATATCTGCCAAAACGGCGGATATGGCGTGGAGAAGGATAAAGAGAAGGCCCTGTCTTACTATAAAATGTCGGCTGAAAAGGGCGACCAGCGGGGCCAGTTCTTCTACGGGCAGCGCCTCATGGATGACGGCAATCAGGCAGCGGCGGAGGCATGGCTTGAAAAATCCGCCGAGCAGGGGATGCTGGCCGCGCAGGTGACGCTGGGCGACCTTTATTACGCGCAAAATACCGCCGCCGGCTCCGCCAAAGCCGTCAAGTGGTATAAGCGGGCGGCGGATCAGGAATGCCCGGGAGCCATGAACAACCTGGCCTACCTCTGGGCGGAACAGGGCAAAGAACTGGACAAAGCGCTGATTCTGGCGGGAAAGGCCGTCAGCATGGATCCGGATAACGGAGCGTTTATTGATACTCTGGGCTGGATTATGTTTAAAAAAGGCCGGTACAATGAAGCGCTGGGACGGCTGACAGAGGCGGAAAGGCTGAACTCCGAAGACGCGGGCATCCTTGATCACCTTGGAGAGACCTGCCTTAAACTCGGCAAAAAGGCGGAAGCCGCCCAATACTGGAGCCGTGCGCTTGAACAGTCCGCGGATCAGGAATTCAAAGAGAAAATTCAGCAGAAACTCAACTCGCTCAAAAAATAACACAAGGAGCATTTTTATGCGCAGAAATGTCAGATTTCTATTTCCCGAAGGCAAACCCAGAGCCCTGACTTTAAGCTATGATGACGGCAACGTCGCCGACCGCCGGCTGGCCGGGATTCTCAATAAACATAAAATTAAAGGCTCATTTCACCTGAATGCCGGCACGCTTGGTAAAAACAACGTTATTGCGCCGGAAGAAGTCGCTGAACTTTTTCAGGGACACGAGATCTCCTGCCACAGCTTTACCCATCCGTTCCTTGAACGCATCAGCAGGACCGAAGTGGTGCGGGAAATGCTTGAAGACAGGCTCGAACTGGAGAAGATTGCCGGATATCCGGTGCGCGGCATGTCCTATCCGTTCGGCACATACAGCCAGGAGGTGATTGAAGTATTGAAAAGCCTGGACATTGTATATGCCCGGACAGTACAAAGCACCGGCAAGTTTGTGCTGCCGGAAAACTTTCTGGAATGGCATCCCACGTGTCATCACAAGGATAATCTGCTGGAGCGGACAGCTCAGTTCAAGAAAACGCCTTACGCCTTTTCCCTGTTTTACGTATGGGGGCACAGCTACGAATTTGACCGGGAGAACAACTGGGGGCTGATCGAGGACTTTTGTGCGGAGATCGCCGGGGATGAAACGATCTGGTATGCCACGAATATTGAGATTTATGACTACTCCGCCGCACTGAAGCGGCTGGAATTCTCCGCCGACAGTTCACTCGTGAAGAACCCGAATTCAATGCCGGTATGGTTGAGTGTCAACGGCGCCCCGGTAAAAGTTCTGCCCGGCGAATTGAAGACCTTGAACATTCCAGAACCGGCTTGAGCCGTCTTCACATTTTGGACAACCATGTACAGCGCAGTTTTGCCCATGCGGCCAGCATAACAAACCGGACAATCGTCCGA
>CAIJKT010000980.1 GCA_903821255.1 uncultured Lentisphaeria bacterium
ATTCGCCGCTGCTCTTCCGGGCGGTCCAGATAATAGGCAACTTTTTCATCCAGGTCCGACAAGTCCCATGCCACCGGCACATAGGTTTCATCTGCAATATGAATTTGCGGATAAGTGGTCAAGTGTTCGACTGACGGCTTGAACAGCAGACAGCCTTTTATCATCGCTTCAAAATCTTTCGGACAGATTTCGCCGTAGCCGAACGGAGAGAATGATATCCTGCTCGATTCCAGCTCTCGGTAATAACTCTGGAGATCGACTTTGTCTTTGGTGGCGATAACGGCGTATTTGGGCGAAAGCGCTGACAGCCGCTTACCGACATGCAGCCGGTGGAACCGGCACCAGCCTTCATATTGGGCGAAACGGCAGGTTATATCAATGGTTCTCTGACCGTTCAGAATGCAGTGATAGTCCTGCGCCTTGAAGGTTTTTATCATGCTGCGCCACAGCATCCAGTTCCAGGATGGCATTATCTTGGGCAGTTGATCTGTTCCCGGGTGCGACAGGAAAAGCCCGTCATGAAATCCGTTTGCCTCGGTTGTTTCCAGTTGAAACCTGTCGGCAAGATAATCCGCCATAATGTTTCCGCCTTTAAACGGCTGTTCATAATTATTCTGATCGCGGAATACAAACGGCATCAGAAACAGGTCCACATAAGGCAGTATGTCAAAATATGGCGAGATCGCATTATCGGAAATATCAAAGAATATCAGCTTGAAACGCCGGGCGCGGTCTATTGACTTAAAGAATTCAAGGACAGTATGCCGGGATAAAATTTTTCCATTTATGCGGAGCGGCATGCTGATAAAGATTATATCCCCGTCGAAAACTCTTATTTGATTTAACTTTTCCTCTAAACTGTCACTGATTTGCTCTTCAAAATGAAAGTTGAATTTGGCCGCCAGTTCCCGCCGGTAGAAATGAAAGGGGAAAGATAAGCCGTGGGCATTGCCTGATGCCGAGAGAATAATCGCCTTCCTGCTGTTTCCGCTTCCGCAAAAACGCAGGTATGACAACATCTTTTCCTTGACATTCAATAATTCATTTCTAGTCATAGCTGGCAACGGCGACAAATAACCTGCTCCGTTCTTAGAATAGTTTTTAGAGGAATCCCCTGTCTTCAAAAATGTACACTATAAAGCGCAAATGTCAATGACGGCGCGGCCGATTTCAGCAATATTCGGCGATGTTCCTGCCTCGATAAAAAAATCCGGCCGCATTCCATACGGAAGCGGCCGGGATGAACAATTCAAATAAAGCGTGATTAGTTACTTGCCGTGGTTGTAGCCTACCATGAACGGCATCCATCCGTTTTTGTTCAGATTTACAATCCCGAACTGATAATTGGCGTTGTCGGCGGCATTGACGATGCCGATCTGCACACCTTCCTTGTCGCATTTATTGACGATGCCGAACTGAAGGCCGCTGATCTTTTTCTCAACCACGTTTACCAGGGCCATCTGCATGCCGGTAAAATCCTGAGAAATATTCGGTCCGACCATTGCCCACTGGAACCCTTTAACCGTATCGGTCGCACAGCAGATAAACGACCATTCAAAACCAACGACTTTGCCGCTGCCGGATGAAACCGGCAAACCCCATTTCAAACCGCAGACATTAGCGGTTTCAATCGAGGCCGGCACTCCAAACCAGAATCCGGCAAGGAACGCATCCCATCTCTCCGGTGTTACCTGGGCGGTACCTTTTGCGTCCTGAGCGAAAGTGCTGATACAGCAAACGGCGGACAGGATGATTGCGAGGGTTAATTTTTTCATGATCTTCTCCCTGGTTGAATGTTGCCTGATAATTATTGCGATATTAAACATTATACCGTAAAAAATATTTTTCAAACTGTAAATTGCAGCGGCTGTTTATTGGTGCGTTTCATGGCAAAAAAAGAATAGACTGATAGAGTCTTTTTCATGACTTTTTAGATTAAAAACGGCCTGATGCGGAGTATAATCTGCCATCATCCGCACTGACGTTACCGGATTTTGATACCTAAACGACGCAACACTTTTTTCGCCCTGGTCCAATTTTTGCCGAAGCGGGCGAGAATATGGTTGAGTGTACGATATTTGCGCTGCAGAGAAATCGGGACAGGCCCCGGCGTATTGTAGCCATTGGCGACAGCCCATTCAACCAGTTCGACCGTTTTGTCAAAATGTTTGATGCTGTACATATTCCACATCTGCCACGGTTTTGGCCGGTATGCAAAGTGTATGTGAAAGGCATGCGGGTCCTTGTCCAGCAAAAAATTACCGGTCGGCGGAACGGCTACTTTGGAAAAACACAGGATCGAGTTCAGCACTGATTCGTCGGTCTGGAAATAAGCAAAACTGCGCGTGTCATAAACGCCGACATTATCCGTCGGCAATATCTTATGTATCTGGTCACGCCATTTCTCCAGAAGCGCACGATGGCTCATGTGAAGAGAAATAAAACAGGTGGAACAGCATGTACGCAGCGCCGGTTCGGTATTTTCGCCTATATCTTTACGCCAGGTATCCAGAACCTTTGCCGGAATGCTGCCGTATGGATCATTCGCCTCGTAGCATTTGGAGAACACTGCGTTATTCTCTTTCAGCCCC
>CAIJKT010000981.1 GCA_903821255.1 uncultured Lentisphaeria bacterium
CTGCGCGGTTCAATATCAAGCTCTGCCTGAGTGAAATCAGCCTCACTGCTATTCAGTTTTATGGAAACACGCAAATTTTTATTATCGTGCCAGGCTTTGAATGAGACTCCATCTGAAATTGTATGAGATTCGGCGTCTTTTTTATTTTCACGGCAGATGCAGATATTCCCTTCAGGCCTGACTCCGGTGTAATCAGGAAACAGCGCGTCTCCCGCCTTTATCATCTTTTGAACTTTAGGGAAATCGGTATTTATAAGATTTTGGATAAGATTGGCTCGCCACTCCAACTGCTCCGCAAAGTATTTGTAGCCTTCGGCCTCGGAATGGAACCCGAGACGCGGGTCACGTTCGCAGAGTTCTTTAAGTTTCAGACTATTTTCAATTTCGCGTTCTGCAATATCCCGCATTTTGCCGAGTGATTTTATGCTGAAGGCCTTTTTCATAAAAGGGAGCTTTTCTCTCAGGTCATAAAACATGAAGACATTGAGAGAACTGTTTATCTGGATGCCCAGCGCCTTGTACAGGCTGATGTCCTGAAATCTCTGGCGGCTGCTTTGATAAGCACACTCAACGGTTTCCATAATTTTTAATCCGGCGGCCCATAACCTGTCCATCCGGCGAAGCAGAGTCAAAACCTCGTCAAGAGTATGTCCGAAGCAGATGCACTCGCCTATTCTGTCTCCGCTTACCTTCGGGAACGTGAATTTCCAGCTTGGAGATATCGGCTGGTCAACCGGTATGAGATGAAGCGGCCACACCACCGAGTGATGTACTGGACCGTACCAGGTGAACGGCAGGTTGACCGGAAATTCCGAGTAACTCTGCTGGAACAGTTTCCAGGCTCTGCTGACTTTTGCGGCGTTTTTGCCCCAGTCAATTTTGGCAAGCGAAAGCAGAAAGTCGTCTTCATTGTCAGGGAACGGGAAAAATGAAAGTTCGCCGGCGGCTTTGTTCATCAGTCCGGGATAGTTCCCGAAGTACCAGCACTGCATCACAGAACTGACCCCGAGATCCCGCATGGCGCGGTATTTTTTGTAAAGGCTGCCGGGGACCGGGATAAAAGGAACAGTGGCTACTTCATGGGAGCAGCCGACCTGAATTTTAGCTGACATCCTGGCTCCTGATTGCGCGGCGGCGCGGGCGCAGTCTTTGAAAATTTCGCTGGGGCCGGGCCACGCCAGCCAGTAGTCAAGGGCGGTTCTTTCGCGCCCGAGCTGCATAACTTTGCCGTTGGACTCGAAATTGACCTGCAAAGTTACATTCTCCGGAACATGTGCGGCGATGTCTCTCATCACCTGAAAATGGTCTTCAATGCTTTTGCCTTTGTGCTCAAACATATATGGGGTATAAAGCCATGAAATCATTTCTGCCTGCGGATTTGCCCGTCGCATCCCTTTTGAGATTGATGATGTGACGTCCGCAAAGACCTCCCAGGGTTGCCGCGTAGAGCAGCGGGGGCAGTTGCAGTCGAAAAAGTTGCCGGTGGCGGAATAGCAGTGCGTGGGCCTCTCGCCAAGGTTGATGCTGATCATACCGCCGAGTTCCGGAATCCTGGAGAATATGTGATAAGCCGAGTCCTCAAGATATTGCTTAGCTTTGCCGGTGGACGGGCAAAAGTACACGGCCCATTCGTTTGTGTGGCCTTTAAACTCCGGATTGTCATTTAAGTATGACATTGCCCTGAGATACTCCGGGTTCTCGCCAAACCCGTCCGGCTCAATACAGAAAACATATATTTTAATTCCATAGCGGGCGCACTTGAGAGCGGTGCTTCTGAGTTTTGCCAGCCGTGCCGTGCTGTCTTTGCCATGTCCTGGAAACAACTTCGACGGACAGAGGTCACGGAACCCCACCGTTAGCCATAAACCATTGATCCCCTCGCTTGCCAGCCGGTTTAAATATTCTTCCGGATAGTAATCAACATCATCCGCCAGTTCGTCGCGGTTTACCGGCGGACGTTTTACAGGACCGAAAAAACAACGCGACACCCTGGTTCTTATCATTGGTTCACGAGTTTTCACTCCAGCAGGGAGAAACGGCCCGTCACATCGTTTTATCTCGTCCTGCAGGAAATACAGCACCCGGCGGATGCCCTCTGGATCGGCTGCGGCAATAGTACACGAATCGCCATTCGTCTCGATGCGGTAACTTTCAAAAGGTTTTTCCAGCTCTTGTTTTTCAACGATAATTTTGAACGGCCCGTCGTCACTGATTCCGGCGGCCTGCATGAATGCATGGAAATCAGCTATCGCGGTATCAAGAACTTTTCCAGCGTCGGGGAAACGGAAATCCAAGGTTACGCCTTGACCAAGAACAGCTTCATTTTTTTTCTTTTTGCACCGCCCCCATGTTATTTTTTCATGTCTTGATGCTTTAAGCTCGTCAACAAACAGCCAGTTTTCAGGCTGCTCCGGCTCCTGAGTGATAATCATCCTGCTTTGTATCCTGTCTGCGATTTCTTGATTTTTACTGTGATAGACTAAATTATTATTCTTTCTCAACAGCAGATCACTTTTGGGTGTTGATCCAGATGGTTGCGCCGCGCACAATTTATTAATGAACTTACATTCGCTTTTCGTTGGTTGCGGAGGCTCAGCAACCAGAATATCCTTTTCATATTCCATTTCTTTTACCTTATTTAATAATGCCGGGGCATACTTTGTTTGTATCCGGTTAATTAGTTCTTACAGGAGCCTTTTGAAATTATGGCTGTTTGCCTTTGTTTCGGGATTTAAATCTCCTTAGATTTATTCCTTGTTCTGATAGAGCAAACTTATTTCGTCTGCGGTCAGTCCGCGTTTATAAATACGTGCATTGCTTATAATTCCCTTAAAATAACTGCCCCAGGTTCCTAGCTGTATATTTGATGTTTCATTAACTTGATTAGGATAAGGGCCGACTGTACTGCCATTCTGTAATCCGTCCAAATATACTTTCATGTTTCCATTTGCCTCATAAACTGCGGCTACATGATGCCAGACGCCAGACGTCAAAGTAGTGGAGCCTGCACACCACCTTTGATTATTGGTGGGATAATCGGTCAGGGTTTTAAATCCAAGTTTACCGTTATATATGCTAAGATACGTATTTCCCTTTGAAATTACCGGATCATGCCCGGTCGGAAAGGCCCCGTCCGATTTAATCCATGCGGCAAGAGTAAATCCATTGCTTCCGTCTGTCCTGAAAGCAGTACTGCTTCCGGTAATAGTTACATAATCATTAACCCCGTCAAAATAAAGAGCATTGTCTTTCTTATCAAGCGTGGTATTGCCATGCCAGGCTGCGCCGGTTATAGTTGCCTGCCGGGAACTGTCAAAGTCATCATGCGCGGTGGTTCCGGTTCCTTCACTGAGCGGCAAACTATATGCAATTATCGCACTGTCTTTTAACTTACGGATTTCCTTATCAGTGCAGCCTTTACGGCATAACTGCACATCATCTATTATGCCGTTGAAATAGTATAAGCCATATCCGGCGTACTTGCCAATGGTAAGTGAATTTGTGTTGCAGGCCGGATTTAAAAATGGTCCGCCAGTACTGCCATTCTGCCGCCCGTTGATAAATACTTTCATATTTCCTTCACGATCGTAACTGCCGGCGATGTGATACCATGTATTAACGGTCAATGTGGCTGAAGTGTAGCACCAGTGCGATACTCCGTCTTCAGTAAGAATTTTAAACATTACACATCCATTGTACAAAGAAAGGTAATGACTGTTTCCATGAGCAAGTACCATATTGTAATTATTTGGCGTTATAGCGCTTGGTTTAACCCATGCTGAAAATGTTATACCAACATCTGAAGCCGCAAACAAATTATTGCTTGGGATATTGATATAACTTGCGCTGCCGTCAAAACTAAGTGCATGGGTACTCTGCCCGTCCACCCCGTTTACCCAGGACGTATTTGAAGTTGTCCCGGTAATGCTGGCATATGGGGCTGTTGCGGTAACCGAAGCTCCAGTTCCTTCATCAAATTTGAAATCGAGCAAAGATGGTATTTCAATAACCGCCACACATTCGGAGCCGACAGTCAATGTTGCCTGGCCGCTCGTCCAGGTAACGCTGCTGTCCGATATCAGTTCTTTGCCGGTCATGCTTATTGCAGCAGGCAAATAAGTGACCGTAATGCTTTTTGAGTTGGCGGTCGGATTAAATATGGTAATATATTCCGCGCCGAAACGTTCAAGGAATACGTCGCTGTCGCTGACTGTTGCCTGTCTGACCGGTTCCCATCCCGCCTGACTGAGTTTTCTGATTACCGGAATATATTTTTGAAATAAATTTCTGTCACTCATGTTTGCGGGGGTGGTGTTGGGATTTGCCGTTTCGAAAAAAGTAGAGTTGGAAAGATACGTCAGTCCGGTGGAGTTGCCGCCATCAGTTATACCCAATGACGGCATAATCCCAAATGCGCAACACCGCGCAATGTATTTTTGCGTTCTTGCATTAGTCATCCAGTTGGAGCCTGTCCCCAGACTGTGTTCATAAGGATTTTGCAGGAACACAACCGGTTTACGACCGGCTTTCATTCTGTATTCCAGCATTGTTGCTTCCGTGCGTGGACTCCAGTTATTGTTTACGTCCCATACCTGCTCTCCGCCTTGTACATCAAGTTTACATCCGGCAAAAGGTGGCGGTGAACCATTCGCCTGCATGATCCTCAGACGATTGTCGCCGGCTATCAGATTGTCCATATCTTGTCGCACCCCGTTAAAATATTCCCAGATCATCATTTCAAGACCAATGCCGACAACCCCGTTTATATCGTGAACCAGCGGGGTTGTCATATGGTTGAAATGTGACGAGTCATAGTCAATCGGTGTTTTTTCGTCGCATAATGACAAATAACCATCAGTTACATTATCGCATATCATGCCGTCCCAGGTATTCGGAGCAGTCAATAAATCTTGGAAACTTGAATTTCTCCATTGATCATAATAAGCGTTGCGTTCGCTCGGGGCGTTGGCCCCATATATGTTCGGCCTTATTCCCGGAGCCGGATTGCATTGAAAACGAATATGGTTCGGCGACCATTCAGCGGTCGTAAGATATATATATCTACCGGAACTGTCTTTGCTGGCTGAATTAACAACTGCAATGGCCGCAGGGTCGCTTGAATTATATAAGTCAGTAAGTTTTTGTACAACATCAGCGTAAGCAGGATGCGGCCACCCTGGCAAGTCTGCGCCATATATTCTCAATTCCCATGGAGCAACATAGAATATGCTCAGAAGATCATTAGCATCATCATATGCTATTGCTCCGTTCGGTGGTTGCTGATCGATTTTAAAACCGAAATCTTTTATATTATTGATAGAATTGCCGGAAAGATCCTTAAGGTACCACCAGATTCCGTGTTCCCCCCCTTTCTCTGTAATCCTGTCACGAAAAGCATTCGGATATAGCTTGTAAAAATCGTGAATCGCCTGACGCATGCCGGAAGCAGGATTGAACGTCCACGTAACAAACTTCACTGTTGCATTATCTTTGACGCTGCCAGATGCGGTGAAACCCAAATCAAACACGACAAAGAACTCCTGATTGCATGCATTGTAGCTTATCTTGAATTGGCAGGGATAATCCGGGTCAACTGCAATGGCGTAACCATTTATGTCATTGACAACGCATCCCCATAGGAACTTCGAGGATGATTTGGCATTAGTATTGCCGGCTATTTCATTGGCATTAATGTTGCTGGTTATTCTATCC
>CAIJKT010000982.1 GCA_903821255.1 uncultured Lentisphaeria bacterium
GCAGGGTCCAGTTGTCTTTGCCATGTATATTCACGTCATATTTGGCATCCAGAAATGCACGCATACCGGGAATCGAACAGCCGCGAGCCACAGCAAAAATCCCGCGGTCGTCTGCATAACCGATATTACGGTCTGACAGAAAAAGCCGTGCGACACGATTTTCCAGAAAAATGCGTTCCAGTGGAGAAGTAGCGCTGGTTAGCAAGCTGAAATAAAGGGATGCCGCCTTTTCTATTTCACTGGCGTCAATGGCAACATCTATTTGATGGATTACTTGTGCAGAAGGTCCTGTTGCCAACGCGATTTCCAGTTCCATTTCCTTTCGTGAATCTGTAAGATAACTGTTGTAGCTTAGAGTATTGTAACCGTTTTCGTAAAGCGCGGCATTGGACAATACAGTTTTAGCTCCGGCATAATCACCGCACAATAGCAAATGCTTGGCCAGTATCGCATGCATATGCCGGTAACAGTTCAAATCATTGTTCTGCCGGGATGTCGCGATCTTTTTCTCCAGCACCCGGCGCACATTCGGCAGTTGTTCACGCAAAAACGCGCGGCGCTGTACAAAATTCATTTCTCCGGCAATATCCTGCACCGCCCAGATAAATGCCAGCGGCGCCATTGTATAATACCAGTAGTCGTCCATATCCGCGGCTTTCTGTCCGAACGCCAGCATGGCATGCCAACTGCCGTGCCAGCGCGGGCGCAATCCCCACATCAGTGCTGAATAGGCCGGCGGGTAATCAATCTGGGCCGCTACTGCGCGATTGAACCATATTGCCATCTCATCGCCGTCCAGCGCACAGGCGACATCCACCAGCAGACCGGCAGCTTCCGGCCATTCAGGATGCATTCTCCACGCCTCTTCCAGATATTGATGTGCCAATTTGCTATGCTCATTAAACTCTTTAAAACCTTTTTCAGTGACCGCAGACGCATAACCTCCACCGCGCTCTTTCCAGGCTGTTTTAATCTCCATTGTGCCAGCAATCATCCTGGCAACCCAAGGATCGATTTTTGATTTTTCCAGCAATTGCAGGATTGGTTGCAAAGTCGCGGCGCTGCTGTGGTGCTCAGTCAATAGGTGAAAAATAAATGGCGGTGGTGCCTGATCCAGTTCTCCATTGCTGATAGCTTCCCTTAACAGCGTTAAAACTTCTCGCCCGGTGGCGTGATTATAAATTATTCGTAACCAAACTGGCAGCTTTTTATCAGCATGCAACTTGTCCAGAGCAGCCCTCATCAACGTGCGCCTGAATTTTACATCCCGCTCTGGAACTGTCCACAGATAACATACCAGAAAATATGGAGATGCCGCAGCGCCATCTTTCAAATAAATCTCCCGCCCGGATTTTTCCAATTCGGCAGTTGAGAGATATCCCGGCTGGATACAATAGCAAGACAACATGGCAGTAATCCAGTCTGCGGCAGTTTGATTAATAACACCAGACTTCAACGGCTCTGTCACCAATCGTAACTTGTAAAAGACAAAAATCTTTTGCCAATAATCCACACAATCAGTAGATTTTCCTTTGGGCGGAAAGACTATTGAATCATAAATTTTGATCACTTCCTGTGAGGCGCGTCTGCCTTCCAGCGGCGGCACCGGCTCCCGTCTGGGCGTCATCATCCGCGCACGGTTAAGCTCGAGAATAAATGCTTCAGGGGTTTGACCGCTGTAACCGAATTCTTCCAGAACATTGCCGCCGGCATCAAGCAGAATCACTGTCGGATAGGCTTCAACGCCGAATTTTTTCTGCAATGCGTCGTTGGCCTTAGCCTGTACCTCCGCCAGTTTTTTCGTCCGCGGAAAATCAACCAATACCGCGATTAGATTCTCATTCGCGAATGTCTTGAATTCCGCGCTGTTTAAAATCTGCTGTTCCAGTGATTTACACGCCGGACACCAATCAGAACCAGTAAACAACAGGAGGATGTTCTTTTTGGCGGCGGCGGCCGTCTTTAGCGCAGATGCATAGTCGCTCTGCCAGTTGACGCCTTCGACCGGCCCGGCGTGACAAACTGCCATGACGACCATCGCCAGAATAAAACTAATCCAAAATTTCCGCATAATTCGCATTATTTTCTCCAATGGTTAAAATATGAAGCCGCATCAGGTGACAGAATTCAACCCTGATATCCTCTTCCGTTGTACGGCAAAATTCAAAAAAAACGCCTTACGTTACCTCAACAAGACGGCTTTGTCAACTCGCTAATCAGACGCTGATTGATATTCAAGAAAGACAATACGGCGAAAACCACTAAGCCGGGCTGAAAGCATCCAGTAATTCACGGTTTGAGTTTCGCACGCAGCGGGTTATATTTATTAGACGAGGCAGGTGGCATTAATATTTCAAATAACTACGGAAAGCGGCGCTCCTATGAATCTATTAAAGCAGAGAACCTTCAATGTGGACATTGTGTTTGTGTTTACTTCACTGATCGTTACGACCGTGCTGATTATTACCGCATTCATCTATTTCAAAAACAAAACATCAACCCTTGAACTGGTCAAAGACAGTTTCCAGCAGCAGGCTGAGGCGGTCACCCAGAAAACCGACAACTACCTGAAAGCCGCCCGGTTCACTACGGAAATCGCAGCCGAGGTTTTTGGCGGCGACAACCTGAAATTGGGTTTAAAAACCGGGCAGGCGGCATATCTCCTTAAAGTAATCATGACCCAGAAGCAGATAGCATTCTGTTATTTCGGGGACGAACAGGGAAATTTTCTTCAGGCAGGCGTCATCGGCGACGACATTTACATCAAGCATATTTCCAGACTGGACGAAAAGGCTTACACCGTTTTTGATTATTATAACAAAGATTCAAAAGTAATACGGCAGGAGTCTTTTGCCGACAGCAAATATGATCCGCGGACCAGACCGTGGTATATCGGCGCCAGAGCTGCCGGAAAAACTTTCTGGACTGAACCGTACATCTTTTTCGAAAACGGCAATCCGGGCATCACAGTCTCCTGCCCGGTTTACAATCAGGATAAAAGCATTAAAGGCATCATCGCCGCGGATATTACGCTTGACGGACTTTCTGAATTCATCAGAAAAGCGGACATTTGTAAAAGCGGGATTGCTTTCATGGTGGATGAAAAAAATCTGCTGCTGGCCTTTTCCGATCCGAACCGGATGGTGACCGCCGAAAGCGGAAGAATCCGCAGATTGACTCCGGAGGAATTAAACATTCCGCAAGTGACAGACGCAGTCAGGAAATATAAAGACAACGGCGGCAGATTGTTTTTATATGATACTGACAACACTTCATACCTCGCGTATTTCGCGCTCTTCCCCAAAGAGTTCGGCAAGGCTTGGCGATTCGTTTTTATTGCTCCGGAAGACGTTTTTCTCGGCCCGATGAAAAATACGCTGAGAATGACGCTGCTGTTGTCGCTGGCGGTCATGCTCATCGCGGTGGCCGCGGCAGTAACTCTTGCCCGGCAGATATCAAGACCGATAGAGAAGCTGGCGCAGGAAGTGCTCGAAGTTAAAAACTTCAATCTGGAGAACCGGGCGCATATAAAATCCCATATCCACGAGATCCAGACCATGGATTCAGCAGTTAAAACCATGAAAAACAGCCTGAAGGCGTTCAAACGGTATGTGCCGTCCGTGCTGGTCAATCAGCTCATTGCTTCGGGCGAGGATGTCACCGTCGGCGGCCGAGACCGGGAGCTGACGCTGTTCTTCTCCGATATCGCCGGCTTTACCGATATTTCCGAAAGCATTCCGCCCAAAGAACTGATGCTGCAACTGTCGGATTATTTCGACCGGGTGACGCAGATCATTGAATCCGAGAAAGGCACCCTGGATAAATTTATCGGCGACGCCGTCATGGCTTTCTGGGGCGCCCCGATTGCCAATGATGACCATGCCGTCATGGCCTGCCGGGCGGCTTTGAGATGCCAGAAGGCGATCAGTGAATTGAATACCGGATGGCTGAAAGCCGGGAAATATCCTTTCCACACCAGAATCGGACTTCACTCCTGCTACACGGTTGTGGGAAATATGGGGTCAAGACAGCGCCTCAATTACACGGTCATCGGCGACGGGGTCAACCTGGCCAGCCGCCTTGAAGGCTTGAACAAAATTTATCAGACCGGAATCATCATCAGCAAGGCAACCCACAGGTATGTGCAGAATATTTTTATTTGCAGAATCCTTGATCAGATCGCGGTAAAAGGCAAAAGCCAGAGTGTGGTCATTTACGAACTGCTGGCGGACAAGGAGTCGCCGGATTCCGCCGCCATGGAAACTCTTGCCCGGGATTTCCAGGCCGCCTACAGTTCATATCTGAAAAGAGAGTGGAGCAAGGCAAAAGAGATGTTCCAGGTCATCCTGAAGAATTTCCCGGAAGACCATGCCGCGGCAATTTATGTCGAGCGCTGTGATAAATATCTTCTGAATGAACCGGACGAATCCTGGAGCGGCATCAGCCGCGTCGATACGAAATAAGGAAAGTTTAATTATTTCCTGCGTCAGTTTGTTTTCCGGACGGCGCTGCCGCGCTTATCTCTATTTGCCGGTTCGGGAGAGAAGATGCTTCCTGCCTGGCGCCGTCCGGCCAGATAATGGTGAGTTTTAACGGAGCGTCGCCGGTTTTGCCGAGACCGAAATGCAGCGTTGGCTCGTTCTGATTGCCGCTTCCGGTGCCGGCTTCCACCTGACGGATAATTTTTTTATCTCCGGTATCAACTATAACTTTGGCTCCGATAGCCATGGTGTCCGGCGCTTTTCCGGAAAGTTTTATTTTCAGCCAGTCGCCGCCGCGGGAAATGTTGCGATAAAGCCTGCCGCCGGTAATCAGGTCAATTCTGCCGTCGTTGTCAAAATCAGCGAATGCCGCCTGGTAAGTAAGAGCGGAACGCGTTCCGGCAACCTCCGTGACGTCACGGAATTTCCAGTTGCCGAGATTGCGGAACAGCCTGCTTGAATCGCCCTTATATACCGTGGTGAAGAACAGGTCGATTCTGCCGTCATTATCCACGTCCGCGGCGGCGGGAGAGGCGTATGATTCCTGCCATGGTATTGCCGCCGCGGCGCTTTTGTCAACAAAGCGGTATTTGTCCGCCGGGCCGCTGTTCTGTAAAAATTGCGGACGGTCCTGCCATTCAGGCGGATGTGAAAAGTTTCCGACAAAAAGATCGAAATAAGTGTCATTGTCGAAATCAGCCCAGACGGAACCGATGCTATGCCCTGAACTGCCGTAAGCGAAACCGTGTTCATTTTTTATTATGACATCTTTGCGTTCACTTCCGGCGCACCCGTATTCCCTGGCTTCGTTCAGAAATTTCCAGTTGCCGTAGTTGACCCACAGAAAGTTGGGCGCCAGCCGGTAGTTGGAAACATAGATGTCCATTTTGCCGTCATTGTTGAAATCGCAGCAGGTTACGCCGCGCCCGGGCATTGTGTGTCCGCCGGACGCAACCCATTGCAGCTCCAGCGCACCATGATTGTTGCGCAGAATAATATCGGGGAAATATAGATGCGCCTCCCAGTCTTCGTAATTAGCCACATATAAGTCCGGATAACCGTCGCCGTCCAGATCCGCGGCGGCGGCGGCCATGGGATATTGCAGATACGGATTAGCCGCTGCCTTGCCGGGAATAAAGCGGAAACCGCCCTGATTCAGGTAAAGCGCACCCTGCCCTTTTACAAAGTACAAATCAATTCTCCCGTCGCCGTTGAAATCGGCGGCAACGCAGGGACTCAAATCATGATTGGCAATCCCCGACATATCGGTAACGTCGGTAAAATATTTGCCGTTATGGTTGCGCCAGATTCTGCCGTCCGCAATCAGATCAACCCGGCCGTCATTGTCCAGATCAACCCAGGCCGCGCAGCGACCTTTGCTTTTCAAGCCCGCCTGTTCCGTAACATCTTCAAACTTCACATGTTGATCTTCCGGATTCGTATCAGCCCGCAGGGCGAAAGCAGGCGACAGAATAATCATGATTAGAGCCAGTAATAATATTCTCATTTCAATCCCGCATCTGTGATATTAAAAAATAATTGGATAATTTGTATTCAACCCACATGCACAAGTTTAAACAGCGCTTAATTTAGGAACTGGAACAAAATGTCAATCGGGGTACAAAACTTTAGCTTTGGTGTTTTCATGCAGCACTTCATTGATTTTACGCATCTTCTTACTCTTTTAATTACAACCTCAAAACAACAAACTGAAATATAAC
>CAIJKT010000983.1 GCA_903821255.1 uncultured Lentisphaeria bacterium
AACCTATATTCCGCAGTTGAACAATACATTTTTTGTTACTGCTTAATAAACAAAACTTTGCACAAATCAATGCATTTCCCCGTCTCAGTTCCCAAGTGGTCCGCAATATCTCGGCATATTTTCCGCAATTATAAATCATGATTTATCGAACCGGTTCGATCTCTGTCTATTATAATACATCGAACCAGTTCCAAGCGCAATACTTTTTCCAGAAAAAAATCAAAAAAATGTTGATCTGCCAGAGTTGGCAGTATCCGCATTTACGCGGCGACAGCATTAAACCTGTATTCCGCAGTTGAACAATACATTTCTTGTTACTGCTTAATGGATAAAACTTTGCACAAAGCAATACATTCACCCGCCGGATTGGGCCGTCCGGACACAGCCCATTCGTCAGCTTCACCTCGCAGTATGCCTGTACAGCGCCGGTTTGCTTCCCCGAATCCACGCACGGGCCGGCGCGACTGCGGAATACAGGTTGAAACTGCTTATGCCCGGCGGGACAATGCAGAACAAAATAACGTTCCATGCAGGGGATGTATTTTGAAAGAATTTATAAGAAAATAGTGGAAAATGCTTGCTTTTTGTGCGCTTTTCATGTACAATTCTCTTGTTGCTTTTTATAATTAAAATCGGGAGAATAATTAAATTGACGGACATTCAATATATCACTTTGATTGTAGTTGGTGTTTTGACCTGGCTGGTATTTATTCTGGGCGTGGCCAAATTCTCAAAATTCTGCCTGCAATTTGTCGTGTACCGCAAAGATCTGGACATTAATCTTACCGGCATGGGTTCAAGCGTCAAGAAACTCCAGAATTCCATTTCCGAAATGATTCTTGAGCAGCGCCGCACCAATAAACTGATGCTTGAACTGATCGAGAACAACAAGCCTGCCGATGGCGGCAGCACGGGCAATAATGAGAGCGGTGATCTTCAGATGGAATATCAGGTTCCCTCGCAGAATCCTGAATCAGAATTTATTTTCCACGGCAACGAAAGTCAAATTCCCGCGGAGCCTGAATCTGAATTTATTTTCCACGGCAACGAAAGCCAGCATCAATAGTTTTGACGAAATGACATTCTGATAAGCCGCTTCCGCCAGCAAGCCGTTATTTCCTGCCGGTATTCGCTTTAAATCATGCGGTTTCGATTGATTTTTACCGTCGTGACGCTATTGTTTTATGATAGTGTTCGCCATCGTTTGAGATTCATAGGGGAAATATGATTTCTGCCGATAATTTAACCGTAGACAACCGCTTTAAATTGATCTCCGGCAATCGTCTTGAATGTCTTGCGCGGGATTTGTCACAGCATCTTGCCGGGCGGGATATTTTCACTCCGGAAATAATTGTCGTGCAGAGCCGGGGCATGGAGCGCTGGCTTTCGCTGCGTCTGGCCGAATTTAACGGCATTGCCGCCAATCTGCAATTTCCTTTTCCGAAAGCGTTTATCAGCGATCATATTTTTCGCGCGGTTTCGCCGGAGATCCGCGAACATGATGTATTTCCTTCTCCGGAAATATCGGTCTGGAAGATCTGCGAACTGCTGCCGGACCTGATTGAGTCAGACGCGGATTTCGCGCAACTGCGGAACTATACCGGGGGCGACCATTCCGGACTTAAACTGTTTCAACTGGCGGAGCAACTGGCGACTCTTTTTGACAACTATCTGGTGTTCCGGCCCGATGTGATCAGCGAGTGGGACAACCGGCGGAACCCCCTGGCCGCGTTTCCTGAAAGCAGATGGCAGATGAAGCTTTGGAACAGATTGTCCGCCGGCAGCCGCCCGGTGCATTTCGCTTCCATGTACGCGGCGTTCCTGAAACTGATTTATCCGGATCTATATCCGGACTGCGGCGGGGCGGATTATCAGGCTGACAGCGTCGCGTTTGAGCTGCCGCCGCGGATATTTTTCTTTGGTTTCACCTCGCTCTCGCCGGCGTTTATGGATATGATTTTCGCGGTATCGAAAATCACCGAGGTATATTTTTACTATCTTAACCCGTGCCGGGAGCAGGCATGGGAATATGTGCTGACCGGGAAACAGGAAATGAACCTGATCGGGCGTGAACTCAAGAATCTGGTGGAGAAATCCGACCTGAAAGACGGTTTCATCAAGCAGGAGCTCAGCGACCGCCTGAGCGCGCTTTATATTGTCAGCGGCAATAGTCTCCTGGGTTCGCTCGGTACGCAGGGGCGCGAATTTTTCGGATTGATCAATTCCCTGAACAGCGAAGACTGCGAGATGCTTTTTGACGAAAATCCGGCGGCGGATACGCTGCTGCGCAAAATTCAGCGCGATATTCAGGAACTGCGCAACCCGGCGGACGAAAAAGATCCGCGCGAGGCGCTGATTGCCGCCGGCGACCGCAGCATCCAGATCCATTCGTGCCACAGCCCGATGCGCGAGGTCGAGGCGCTGTTCGAAAACCTGATTGACATGTTCAGCCGCGACGCGACGCTGCTGCCGAAAGATGTCATGGTGCTGATTCCGGAAATTGAGAAATACGCTCCTTACATCGAAGCGGTATTCAATTCCCGTCCGCATGACGATCCGCAATGGTTTTTTGCGACTATTGCCGACCGCCGCCGGAGTTGCTCCGATGCGGAAGCCACCGCTTTCATCGGCATTCTCAATCTTTGCTCCAGCCGGTTCAAGGCTCCGGATGTGCTTGATATCCTGGAAAATCCGGCGGTGGCCGGCTGTTTCGGGATCGGGGAGGACAGGCTGCCGCTTATCAGGCAGTGGATTTGCGATGCGAACATCAACTGGGGGATTGACGCCGAGTTCAGGGAACATACTGAAGGCGTGGATGTTGCGTTTCGCGAAAATTCCTGGCGCTTCGGGCTTGCCCGGATGCAGGCCGGGTTTGCGATGGGCGGCGGCCAGGCCGGGGAGGAGGCCATTTTCAGCGGATATTCCGGAGACATTCTGCCGTGCGGCGGCTTTTCCGAACAGAATGCCGATCTTCTCGGCCGATTCGCCGAATTCATGGAACTGCTGTTCGGGATGTTTCAGGCGGTCAGATATCCCAAACCCGACGGTCATGGCAATCAGGTTTTTACCGCGCCGTGGTGGAAGCGTTTTCTGCTCGGCATAATCAATAATTTCTTTTCCGGCAGAACCTGTTTTGCCGAGGCCGTGCAGGAACTGCGCGAAGCGGTCAATACCGTCACCGGCAATATGGAAAAAGGCGGACTGCGGGAAAAGGCCGGTCTGGAAGTGATGATTTACGCGCTGAAATCCGCGCTGGATTCCACCAGCGTCAGCGGCGGTTTCCTGCGCGGCGGCGTGACTTTCTGCGAGGCCCGGCCGCTGCGCAGCATTCCTTCGCGCGTCATCTGCATGCTCGGCATGGACGAGAACAGTTTTCCCCGGCAGACCGGAAGCGCCAGTTTTGACCTGATGGCGTCACGTCCGCGTTTCGGTGACCGTTCCGCCCGCAATGACGACCGTTTTTTGTTTCTGGAGAGCCTGATTTCAGCGCGTGACGTTTTTTATCTCAGTTACACCGGGCAGGGGAACAAAGACAATACTGAATATCCGTCCAGCGTGCTGGTCAGTGAACTGCTGGATTACATCGCATCCGGCTACCGCTTTACGCAGAGCGCGAGCCAGGGGGATAATCGCGGGGATATTGAAAAAAGACTGAAGATAAAGCACCCCCTGCAGGCATTCAGCTGGCGGTATTTTGCCGCAGATCCGGAGACGGCGGACGCCGCTCAGCCGGTGGCGCCGCCGGTCTCGTATTCCAGGGAAAATCTGCATGCGGCGGAAATGCTGTTCCTGCCGCGCTTCAGGCAGGAATTCCTGAAAAATGAACTGGCGGAGCCGCCGGATGAACTGCTGCGGATAAACCTTGCCGACCTGGTTGTCTTCTTCCGCAATCCGGCTAAATATTTTCTGACGAAAAGACTGATGATCCGGCCTTCGATTGAAGATATTCCGGAAATTTCGGAATGCGAGAAGTTCGGGCTGAACGGACTGGATAAATATAAAATCGCGGAAAAAATGATCCGGGATAATATTGCGGTATGGCAGGACGGCGGACGTGAAACGCTGCGCGGGCAACTGAAGCGCCATTACCAGGCGTCCGGCGAACTTTCGCCGGGATCATGGGGCGAACAGCAGTTTGCATCGCTGTTTCTGGAGACCGCCGCTTTTGCTGAAAGAATCGCCCCGCATGTGCGCCGGAAGATCGATCCGCTGACTGCGGGCATCAGTTTTGAAAACGGGATTTCAATGTTTGCGCGGCTGGAGGATATTTATGCTGATGAAAATGATTCTCCATGCCAGATTCTTTTCAGATATGCCGGTTTGAAGGAGTCCGATATGATTCGCGCCGCAATCTTCAACCTGGCGGCGAATCTTGAACCGCTGTCTAAAATTGCGGAAGCGCCGCTGAACACTCTGCTGATCGGCAAAGATAAACATTGCCAGTATGCGGCTGAATCACCCGAAACGGCTGCTGAAAAACTCTGTCTGCTGCTGGATATGTTCATCGGCGGCCTGCGTAAACCGCTGCCGTTTTTCCCGGCAACCTCCACAGCCTATTATCGCGCCATGATTAAAAGCGGCGACCGGGAAAAGGCGCTGGACGCGGCAGTTAAAAAATGGGAATCCGACTTTGCCGGCGACGCTGAATCGAACAATGATTATTTCAGGTTTTTCCACCGGGATGTGCTGCCTGCCGGAAAAGAGTTTGAAGACACTGCAATGCTGCTTGGCCGCCTGCTGCAACTGGACAAAGTGAAAGTTGACAACAGCAAACTGGAAAAGGGGGGCTCTGATGAATGAATTTGATCTTTTGAGCCAGCCTTTGCGGGCGGGGACCGTCAGCCTGATTGAAGCCAGCGCCGGCACCGGCAAGACGACCGCCATTGAAAATCTGTTCATCCGCCTGCTGCTTGAGGGGATTGAGCGCGACGGCGAAAATATTACGCTGGAAGTTAAACAGATACTGGTCGTGACTTTCACCGAAGCCGCCACCGCGGAACTGGTGGACCGGGTGCGCCGGAATATTTTCCGGGCGATTGAATTGCTGAATGCCAGGCTGGTGGTGGACGAGGTTAATTATCTGGAGAAAAAACCGGAGGAGATTTCCGATATTCTGATCCGGCTGCTGGTAAATTTCCTGACAAAAAACAGCCATGACGGCGGGCCGGACAGAAGAAATGTCCATTATGCGAACCATCTGCTGCATGCCGCGCTGTCAGATTTTGATGAGGCGTCCATTTCCACCATTCACGGTTTCTGTTCGAGAATGCTTAACGAATTCGCCTTTGAAAGCGGCGTGTCGTTCGGGGCTGAACTTATAACTGACGACCGCCTGCTGGTTGATGAGGTTGCCGCCGATTATTGGAGACAGCATTTTTATGCGCCTGATTCCAAACTGAAATGCGCGGCCGCCGGAGCCGGGGGATTAAGCCCGGATGAACTGTCCCGCCTGGCCAGGAATATCCTTAAAGCTCCGGAAATTAAAATGTCTGGCGAGGAAAACATTCCTGAAGTTGCTTCCGTCTACACGAATTTGGAGACAGCGTTCAGGCAACTGGCGGATTTTTTCATTCCCCGCCAGGCGGAGATAAGCCGGTTGCTGCGGGAGAATCTGAATATTTTCAAAGTGGATTTCAGGCGGGAATTTCCTGATGCGCTTAGTGCGCTGACAAGCGGGCTGGAGAAGACAGATTTCACTTCCGCGATGAACGGACTCGGGGTTTTCTATCCGGATTATTTTGCCGGAAATCAGCAGAAGAGGAAAGTCTGGAATGCCGGGGACGGCCTGATGCCGCCGGTGATCGGGGAACTGCTGAAACTGTGCGGGAAACTTAAGCAGGCGGCCAATGATTTTTGCGTGGCGGTAAAGACTGGTTTTGTCCGGCATCTGCGCGATTCCGGGGCGCTGAAATCGAAAAAGCGGATGTTGCAGGTGCAGTCGTTCGATGACCTGCTGTCCGACATGCATTCCGCGCTCAAAGCGCAGCCGTCTTTCGCCGACCGCATCCGCCGGCGTTTCAAAGTGGCGCTGATTGATGAATTTCAGGATACCGATCCGGTGCAATATGATATTTTCCGGCTGATATTTCAGGATAAATCAACGCTGATGCTGATGGTCGGCGATCCCAAGCAGTCGATTTACGCGTTCCGCGGGGCAGACATATATTCCTATCTGCATGTTGCCGGCCAACTGGACAGTTCCAGCCGGACTACGCTAAACAAGAATTTCCGTTCATCCAGCCGCCTGCTGGAGGCGTTCAACACTGTCTTCGGCGCTGAAAATCCGTTTGTCGAAAAAGATATCATCTATCTGCCGGCCGAATCCGGCAGGGAGCCTGACCGGCTGGTAATCGAGGGCGAGGATATTGAGTCATCGCCGCTGAAGCTGTGGATGCTGGAGCCGGACGGCGACCAGGAGCCGCTTTCCAGAAAAAATGCGGTTGACCGCCTGCGCAAAGCGACGGCTTCGAAAATCGCCTGGATGCTGCGCGAGGCCGGAAAAATTAATGCTGAAGGGCAATCCCTCGCCAGGTTTGAAAAGATAAATTCCGCCGGTAAATGTGAGTGCAAAGCGGTGAAAGCGTCCGATATCGCCGTGCTGACCGATTCCAACCGGGAGGCCCGGCTGATGCGCGAGGCGCTGGCGGACGCCGGAGTTCCCGCCGTGCTTCAGAATTCCGGCAATATCTTTGACACTGACGAGGCCGGTGAATTATATCATGTGCTGCGCGCGGCGGCAGAGCCGGGTCGCGACCCGCTCCTGCGCACCGCGCTGGCGACTGCCATGTTCGGACTCAACGGCGAAGACATCGCCGGACTTGACAATCCTGCCGGAAATACCGGAGAACCGGAAATCGAAATCTGGCGGCAGCTTTTTCTGAAATGGAATACCCTGTGGCGGGAAAAAGGTTTTGTCCAGATGTTTTTCCGGATGCTCAGCGAGGATGCGGTACATTCCGCAAAGCGGTTGAGTGTCCGCGAGAATCTGCTGGGATTGCCGCAGGGCGAACGCCATCTGACTGATCTGCTGCATCTGGGAGAGCTGCTGCATCAGGCGTCGCGCGGCGGCGCTCTCGGCTTGAACGGCCTGATTGCCTGGATGCATGAGCGCATTCTGCGTCCGGAGGAAAACGAAGAGCACGAGCAGCGGCTGGAAAGCGATGACGAGGCCGTGAAGATCATGACCGTGCATAAGAGCAAGGGACTTCAATTCCCGATTGTATTCTGTCCGTTTTCCTGGAACAGGGGATTCTATTACAAGGAATATTACTCCAACGACCGGAAAGAGGAAATTGATTTCTTCTTTCATCTTCAGGAAGGCGGCGGCGCGTATAAGCTGCTTTTTGAGGCCGGGTATGGCGATCTGCCGGCCAACCGCATCCGGTACCGGCGGGAGAAACTGGCGGAATCGCTGCGGCTGTTATATGTGGCGCTGACCCGGGCTAAGCAGTTCTGTTGTGTCGGCTGGGGGAGCATTAAAGAAACTGAAGACAGCGCGCTGATGTATCTGGCGCGGAACTGGGCCGGACCGGATATGCAGAATTATCTTGAACATCACGGTGAAAATCTGATTCCGGGGCAGGGGGAAAATTCTCTTAAATGGGCAGACTGCGGAGCGATCAGTCAGGAAATTCCGTTTGCAGATTCCGTTCAGTATGAAGCCGTGCGGAAACAGTTGCCGCTTGAAGCTCAATATCAGTCGCAGCCGATTCCCGCCGACTGGGGCATAATGAGTTTCTCCAGCCTTTCAGCCGGAACCCATACCGGTAAAGACCAGGCTCCGGGCTGGGATGAAGGCAGTGTTTCACCGGGGCCGCAGGAGGAAGCGATCATTGCGGACAATGAACCGGAATCGCCGTTTGCTGATTTTCCGGCCGGTCCGGTTTCCGGCGACTGCGTCCATGAAATTTTCGAGGAACTGGACTTCACCCTGCTTCCCGCCGGTTCGCGGAAATTGCCGGAAGTGGATAAATTAATCGAGGAAAAACTGTTGAAATTCGGGCGGGTCGAAAACTCCCGGTTTTACGACAGTCTGGCCGAGCGCGGCGCGATGACGGACGCCATGCTGAGAAACGTGTTGAACACTCCGCTGTCCGCCGGCGACAAAACTTTCCGCCTGTCGGAAATTGCAAAACAGAAGCGTGTTTCCGAAATGGAATTCTTCTTTGAGGTGGCCGATCCGATACGGCTGGCGGAACTGTCGAAATTACTGGAGCATAAGTTTCATCCCGGAATGGCGGTCGAACTTGACCATGCCGGCGGCAAAGCGCCGCGGCGCGGCTTTATGAACGGCAAAATAGACCTGTTTTTTGAGCATGGCGGCAAATACTGGATCGCTGACTGGAAGACTAACTGGCTGGGGCGTCCGTACCGCGCTTATAACCATGCCGCGCTGTCCGGCGATATGATCGCCAAATCTTATTTGATGCAGGCCGCCATTTATGCGCTGGCGATTGATAAATTCCTTAAATTCCGGATGCCGGATTATGACTACAACCGCCATTTCGGCGGAGTTTTTTACCTGTATGTCAGAGGCATGGACGGACTGAGGCCGGATCAGGGAGTTTTTAAAATGCGCCCGGAACTTGATTTTATCCGGGAACTGGCAAAAATATTTCCGGGAGGTGTGCGATGAACTCAGGCCAGATTGCCGTAATTGAGGCTCTGCGCGGAAAAGGATTATTCTGCGATGCGGACATTAATTTTGCCCGTTTCATTTGCCGCGAGGCCGGTCCGGATGCCGGATATGAACTCTATCTGGCGGCGGCGCTGGTCAGCAATGCTGTTCTCGTCCGCAAGCATATCTGTCTGGATACGACAATGCTCGCAGTTGATCTGAACAGCTGGTTTGCCGACCTGACCGATGCGGGGCAGGGGGCGGAGGCGCTGCGCCATGAACTGCGCCGGCTGCCGGTTCCGGAAAACTGGCTGGAAAAACTGGCCGCCCATACACTCGCGGCCGGCGCTCCCGGCGAGTTTAAGCCGCTGATTATTAAAAATGAACTGATCTATCTCCACCGCACCTGGCTGTGCGAAAAACAGCTTGCGGCAATGATCAAATCCCGCGGCGAAGGCGTTGACCCCGGTTTCAATGCCGCGGCCGTCGCCGGACGGATAGCGGCGGTTTCAGCCAGATTCTTTTCCGGCTCATTATTTGAAAATAATATTGACTGGCAGCAGGCTGCCGTGTTTGCCGCTTTGCGCAACCGTTTCGCAATCATCACCGGCGGCCCCGGCACCGGCAAAACGACGGTGGCGGCGGCGATTGTCGCGTTGCTGTTCGAACGCGATCTGTCGCTGCGGATAGCCTTGTGCGCACCGACCGGGAAAGCTCAGGCGCGCTTGCAGGAGTCGCTGCTGATCGAGACGGAAATTTTACACTGCCGCCCCGAAGTAATTCAAAAGACTGCGGCAGTTCCGGCCTGCACGATTCACCGGCTGCTCGGCGCCCGCCCGGATTCGGAGGAATTCAAGTATAACCGGAAAAATCAACTGGCCCTGGATGTGCTGATTGTCGATGAGGCGTCAATGATTTCACAATCGCTGATGAGCGGCCTGCTGGAGGCGCTGCCGCCGCACACGAAAGTAGTGCTGCTGGGCGACATGGACCAGCTTGCTTCGGTCGAATCCGGCATGGTGCTGCGCGATTTGTGCCTGGCATCCGAAATTAATCATTTTTCGCCGCAGTTCAGAGGAGATTTCAAGCTGGCGGTGAACGGCGGTATGCCGGAACTGCCGTCTGCAACCGGAACTTCGTCGTTGGCCGATTGTACGGTTGAACTGCAAATCAGCCGCCGCTTCGATCCGGATAAAGGCATCGGACTGGTGGCGGCGGCAATTAAGGCGCTGCCGGCGTATCCGGAGAATCCGGCGGTGGACGCGATTATCAACGCCGGATTCTCCGATTCCACTGCTCAAATCAAGGTCTCGCCCCTGCCTGATTTCAGGAAAGGCGGCCTGGAAAGAGCATTGGCCGAGGTATGGCGCGGACAGCGGGTAACCATCGGCGGGGCGCAGGAAAAAATGCTTCCGGATTATTTAAATGCGGAAAATGTTGAAGCGGCCTATGAGATTTTCCGGCGCTTCCGGATTCTCTGCTCCCACCGGCGCGGCATGTACGGCGCAGAAGCGGTCAATCTGCTGGTTGAAAAAAATATCCGTGTCCAAAACAACCTTGCTGAATTTTATAAAGGCAAGCCGGTTATGATTACCGAAAACTGCCCGATGCTCAACCTGTTCAATGGCGACATCGGTTTGGTCTGGCCGGATGAAAATGGCCGTCTGAAAGCATATTTCCCAAGTCGGGACGGACAGCGGGAGAACGGCTTTTTCAGTGTTGAGATTTCCACATTGCCGGTGTTCGAAACCGCGTTCGCCATGACGGTGCATAAATCGCAGGGTTCAGGTTTCCAGAACGTCCTGCTGATCCTGACTCCTGACCAGAATTCCCCGATTCTCACCCGCGAACTGGTTTACACCGCCATTACCCGCGCCGAAAAACACGTCGGCATCTGGAGTTCGCGCGAAGTCCTTGCCGCATCAATCCGCCGCCGCACCCGCCGCTGCTCAAGACTTCAGGATTACATATCTTGATTTGCGCCGGGAATTACTTCTGATATAGTAAATGGGTTAAATATTAACAATGGAGATTTAATCTATGGTTTATGATACACATATACACATAATGGATGAGCAGGTTGATCCGGCAAAATTCAGCAAAAAACTGAAACAGGCAGGGATTGATGGATGTATCCTGCTTTCGCAGCCGCCGAAATGTTTTTACCATCATTCGTATTGTTTTTCTCAGAAAGCATCCGACCGGCTTGACAATCTTATGGCATGGTGCGGAAAGAGTGAAAACCTGTTTCCTTTTCTCTGGATAGATCCACTTGAGAAAAGCGCATTGAAGCAGGTCAAAGCGGCGGTCAAGTGTGGCGTGATGGGGTTTAAAGTGATTTGTGACCATTACTATCCTTATGACAAGCGGGCGATGGAAGTTTTCAGTTTTATTGCTGAAAATAAAAAACCGATTCTTTTTCATTCCGGGATATTGTGGGACGGCAAGATGTCATCTATTTACAATCGTCCCGCCGGTTTTGAGGCATTAATTGAGATCAGCGGACTGAAATTTGCGCTGGCTCATATTGCCTGGCCATGGTGTGATGAACTTATTGCGGTGTATGGCAAATTTCAACAGGCTTATCTTGCCAGGCCGGATTTGTCGGTGGAGATGTTTGTGGATATTACTCCCGGTACGCCTGCGATATACCGTAAAGAGGCGCTGTATAAACTT
>CAIJKT010000984.1 GCA_903821255.1 uncultured Lentisphaeria bacterium
AATGCGGGAGTGAAAAGTTGAAAGCAAGAAAGGCGAGAAAAGTAGTGAACCGTTATGCTCAACTGGACTCCAATGTGTCGGAGTGTTTATGAAGAATGAAAAGCATTATGCTCAACAGGACTCCAATGTCTCGGAATGTTTATGAAGAATGAAAATCATTATGCTCAACTGGACTCAAATGTCTCGGAGTGTTTATGAAGAATGAAAAGTATTATGCTCAACTGGACTCCAATGTGTCGGAGTGTTTATGAAGAATGAAAAACATTATGCTCAACGGTACTCTAAACTCTCCGGAATGGGAAAAATTCCATTTTTGTAATTAGTTAAATAAAACCTTAACCTGTTGCCGAAACCGGGGTCACATCGAATTATAGATCAGGCATGAATTACAATCGGTATGGCACTTGTCGCAAAATTCCTGAAACAGATGAATCACGCCCTGCCTGACGGCTGCGCCGGTGAAAACCTGATCCGCGGCATCCTTTTCGCTGAACCAGCGGGCGGCAGCCACTCGGGTGATGCGGTTGTCCTGCGTTGACGGCAGGCCATTCCAGATCGCGGCGGCGTAAATATCGTCCGTCCGTCCATCGATTTTGGCTGCCGCCGCCATGCCTGGCAGCACGACATTGACCACCGTTTCGAGTGCGCTGGCCGCGCCGAACACCGCGCCCGGACTTGGTTTTTTGGACAGTTCAAAAGACGTGTACTTATCCCAGAGCGCGTCGTGCAGTGTAAGCAGTTTAACCAGTTCCTTTCCCGCCGCTTCAGGATCGGCGATGCCGGAAATACGCATGTACAATGTGCGCAGCGGAGTTTCTCCGAAAATGCGGTACAGGCTGACCACGGCGGCAATGCGCCGTTCAGGACTGTTCACCGGTCGTCCGCCGTTGCGCCGCCAGTCAATGCCGGGACGCGAGCCGATGCGGATTTTCCACCACTGCCGCCAGGTGTTTTCAGAGAAGCGGCGCATTTCGTCAGAGAGTGCGGCCACGGCGGGATCGGGCAGCAGGCCTGATTCACCCCACAGAATGGCTTCAAAAAACTCTCGTCTGAGCTCGGCCGGGTATTCGCGGAAGCGGTTGAACAGTTCCAGAAAACATTCGCGGTTTTTCTTGTATCCGGCCGCCTCGAACATCAGCCGGAGGCAGGTCTGCTCCGTGCCGGAAAGCAGCATCTGGCGCAGAATCCGGCCGCTTTTCAGGTAAAATCGCTCCATGCCGGCGGCGGTAAGCATTGCGCGTATCTGGCTTGTTTCCAGGCTGGAGAAATATCCGGCGCAGCGGCCGGAGATGATTTTATCGGCATCCGCATCGAAACCGGCCGGTTTGATAAGCATTGCCGGCGGCAGCAGCTCTCTTCTGGCCGGCGGCAGATCTTCATGTTCCACCACATGCAGAATCACGTTGTCATAGGCGGAATCCCTGTCGTGGCGGTGGTTGAACCAGTCGGAAGAGTTGCCGTGCACCTCCACGTCGCCGGTCAGGATTTTACCGTCAATGCTGATTTTGGCATTGGTGAAATCCGGCCCTGCTTCAACATTCCAGGTGCCGGGCGAAAAAATCCGCAACTGCCTGCCGTCTTCAGTAAGGTATTTGCCGTCAATATCGATTCTGTTCCACGCGTTTTGCAGGAGAATCTCCCCTGCCGGACAATTTTCCGTAGTCATAACTTTCTCTTATCAGTTTGATTTTTGTACACTTGAGGCTAGTTTAGAGTTATAATAATACAATAAATATTCAACTAAAAACAATGAAATCAAATTATTTATTTAAAACTGCAATAATATTTTTTGCCGGCGCTTCATTTCTGCCGCCGTCCGGGCATTGCGCGTCCGGCGACGACAGCGAGTCCCGGCAGAGCCGGATCACGCCGACAGTGCAGGCCATCGCCAAAGTCCTGCCGAGTGTTGTCAACTTGAGTACGGAAAAGATCATCGATGCAGTACCGCAGAGCCTGGAAAATCCGGGCAGCATATTCAATAATTCTCCGGAAGAAACATTATTCGACAAGCAGAAAGGATATTCTCTGGGCAGCGGCTGCATTATTGATAAATCCGGACTGGTGGTGACCAATGCGCATGTGGTTTACCGGGCAATCAAAATCAATATCACGCTGAACGACGGCAAAAGTTACTTCGCGGAGGTGCTGGCGGCAGATGACCTGAATGACATCGCTTTACTGAAGATCAACGGGATAAACGGCGATTTGAAGCCGATTCCGCTGGCTGAACCCGGCGATCTGCTGCTCGGCGAAACCGTGATTGTCGTGGGCAATCCGTTCGGCCTCGGCAGCACCATTTCACAAGGCGTATTAAGCGCGGTCGGACGTAAAGTCACTCATAATGAACAGGTGGTTTTCTCTGATTTGCTCCAGACCGACGCCGCGGTGTACCCCGGCAGCAGCGGCGGGCCGCTGATTAACATCACCGGCGCGATGATAGGAATAAATACCGCGATCCTGAGGGATGCCAAGGGCATCGGTTTCGCCATTCCGCTGCAGCGTGTGGAAAACGTGCTGGCGGCGTGGCTGATTCCGGAGCGTTTCTCCAATGTGTCGCTGGGGATTATTCCGGCGGTGCAGCGGATGAAAGACGGCGACCTGGTCATCTTCCTGAAAGATGTCATCAAAGATTCTCCGGCCTGGGAATCGGGGCTTCGCACCGGCGACCGGATTGTCAAAGTTGACGACGCCGAACTGGACGACCTGATGAAATTGTCCGGCAAATTATGGAAAATGCAGGCCGGGGATAAAATTATGATCACCACCGCCGGCAATAAATCATTCAAACTTAAAGTTGAAAAAATGCTCCCTGCCGATGGCGGCAGACTGTGCGAAGTCAAACTGGGGATCACGGTTCAGCCGCTGACTAAGGACCTGGCGCTGGCGCTGCATTATCCGTTTTCCGGAGGTTTGGTAGTCAGCGGACTGCCGGAAAGCGGCATCAAGGACGTGGAGCGCGGCGATGTGCTGCTGCGGCTAGGAGATATTGCGGTCAATAATACTAACGATATAACCCGTGCCATAAAAGACCGCCATTTCGGAGATACGATCCCCGCTCTGCTGGTCTCCGTTCACAATGAATACGGACGCTATTTACTGCAAAGGAAAATTGTTGAAATGCAGATAAAGTAGAAGACTATTTGCTTTTTTCCTGGACTGCCGGAGTTTTCAATTCTTCAAGCTGTTTTGAAATGTCCGCCGCTTTGCTGAGCAGAATGCGCATCTCTTTCTTGCTGTCTATTTTGAGCGCCAGTTCCTTGTGAAGTGCAATAATCTGTTTATGCAGTTTAAGCAGGGCAGGGTCTTTTTTGATCAGTTCCATCCTCGCCTTGAACATTTCCGCGGCAAGCTTTTTATCCTGATCCTCAAGTTCACGAATTTTATCGGCTGCAGCCGGTTCGTCCTTGGCCGCCACTGCGAAAATTGCAGCACAGCATAATATCATAACCAGTAAAATGTTTTTCATAAGATTCTCCGTCACAGCTATAAAAATTCAAATATAATAATATCCGTTAAAATAACCCTGCAATCAGCACTTTTCCAATTCGTCTTTAGTTTGAACCGGATTTTTCGAGCCAGCCGGCGATTTCAGCCGCCATTACGGGAGCAGTAAAACCGGCATGCTCTCTTACTGTCTCAATCGATCCGTGCGGCACAATCTGCGTTCCCCAGCCGAAATGCCTGATGCCTTTATGCGGGAAATTAATCAGTTCCTCATCCACCTGCGACGCAAAGCCGCCGCAAGTCTGGCCGTCCTCAATCGTAACCACCGGCATAATCGCCGCCTGTGATTTCAGAAGTTCATTGTCAAACGGCCGGATAAATCTGGTATTGACTACAGTGGCGGAAATATTATGCTCCTGCTGTAAAATTTCGGCGGTTTTGAGTGCGGTATAAACTTCCCGGCCGCATCCCCACAGCACCACATGACTGCCTTCTCTGAGTATCTCGGCCTGTCCTGCGGCAATATCTTCAAGCGGAGAGGACATTTTAAATTCAGTTCCGGAACAGCCGCGCGGATATCTTATCGCAACCGGCGACTTCATTTTCCAGGCAAAGTGAATCATTGACCTCAGTTCATTTTCATTTTTAGGCATCATGACTGTCAGGTTCGGGATGGCGCGCAGAAACGACAGGTCGTGAATGCCGTGATGCGTCGGCCCGTCTTCCACTATTCCGGCCCGGTCCAGGCAGAAAATCACCGGCAGATTCTGGAGGCAGACATCATGCAGGACGCAATCCAGCGCCCGCTGGACGAATGTGCAGTACATCGCCACCACCGGCCGCATTCCGCCTGCCGCCAGACCGGCGGCAAACACCACGGCATGCTCCTCGGCAATGCCGACATCAAAAAACTTCTCCGGATGCTTCACGGCAAATTCGCTGAGCCCGGTTCCGGCACTCATTGCCGGAGTGATCACGGCGAGATTCTTATGCTTTGCGGCAATTTCCAGCATCGTTTTCCCGAACGCGGAGGAATAAGAGATGCCGGAACCGCATCTGCATTCGCCGGTTTCCGGGTTGAAGGCGGACAGCCCGTGGTATTTTTCCGGAGCCGCTTCCGCCGGACTGTAACCATGCCCTTTTTCAGTGATGACATGAACCAGCACTGGGCGATGAAATTCTTTTATCCCTTCAAATGTTCTGATAAGTTCATTAAAATCGTGTCCGTTAATCGGTCCGATATAACGTATGCCCAACTCTTCAAAGAATACGCCGGGCAGAAACATGCTTTTAGTGGCTTCCTCAAGACGCTGGATTTTACGGTGTATTTCAGAGGCGTGGGGAACTTTTTTCAGCATCATTTTAGCCAGTGCTTTAAAGCGGTTGTAACCTCTGCAGGAAATAATGCGGTTCAATTAGTAAGGAATGGCCCC
>CAIJKT010000985.1 GCA_903821255.1 uncultured Lentisphaeria bacterium
AAAGTGACGATCTGCCGCCTGGGTTATTCCGGCGATGAATACACCATGCACATTATGACCGGCACCGCCCGCACTCCGGTAAAATGGGAAGAGGCCGGATGGGCGCCGCCCGCGCCGCAGCTGCCGAGTCTGGAAATCGTGTTTGATGCTCCGGTCGAAGACTTCATCCAGAACGTCATGGCCCAGCATTACATAATATCCTACGGCGACAATCGCGCCAGACTTGAAGCGCTATGCTCAATACTCGGAATTCAACATATTGGATAATGTAATATTGTGATGTAATGCCTTCATCGACCATTACTCATATATGTTAAAAAATAACAAATCCGGAAGATATTCTTTTGATTTCTCCATGGACTTGTATTGACAAAAATAAAAGCATGTGGTATAATGTGATTATAGTGGTATGTGGTGGTTGTGGTGGATCTGGGTGGATTAGCTTTGTCAGGAGTTTTAAAAAATGTATAGCGGATCAGCATTTTTAATCAGGCAGTATGCGTACGATCTTGGGCGCAGCAATCCTTGCAAGGAAGTCAAATTACTGTCAGAACGGGATTTATGCAAGATATATGACGTCAGCCGTTCAACGGTAAGAAAAGCGCTTGAAGAACTGGTCTCCGAGGGTTGTCTGTCTATTCGCAAAGGCGTTGGCACATTCACCAACCCGGGAATGTTTCCAAGGTTCAAGACTCCAGGCAGCAATCTTTCCGTCGGCATAATTGCCGGCGGAGGAAAAGATGTGATGTATATGGATTATTCATGGCCCGTTATAAGCGCTGCTGGAATGGTAATAACCAAGGATTTCGGCAGCGTGAGAATTCTGCAGCTGGTGCACGATGACGAGCAGGCTGTCGAAGAGATTAAATTATTAAATCTGGACGGCATCATCTGGATTCATCCTTTTACGGAAAGAACCAGGGTCATTCATCAGCTTCAGGACTCCGGACTGCCTGTCGTGTGCGTGGGACATCATCCGGGCGACGGGAACGTGAATAATGTGGTTAATGACTATTTCCATATTGGTTATATGGCTGCCGAGTATTTGCTTGCCAGGGGGCATCGCAATATTCTTTTCATAAAAACAGATGACCGCTGGACCGCGCAAATGCGTCTTGAAGGGTTTAAGAAAGCGTTTGCTGACAGAAACCTGAAATATGATAATAAACTGATTCTCGATAATCCGGCAGAGATTACAGGGGATATTCAGAAAATGCTGCGGTTCGAAATTGACTTTACAGCATGCTTTGCATTCGGAATATGCGTTTGGGATGTTATTGCCGCTTTAAAATCCAAATGGGGCGATAATTTTGCTGAGAAATGCGAGATTGTCACCAATACTTGCGGGTGCGGCGGAACTAATTTGAATTGCCCGATAGTTGAAATTGATGCTGAAAAGCTTGGAAAAATCGCCGCCGGGAAATTGATGGATCTTATAGCCGGCAGGATTTCAGCCCCGGTCAGAATTACTTTAAGGCCGGAAATGAAAAACACCGCAGCAGTAGAAAGAGTCGAAATAAAAGCAGAAGATGAATCCACAATAAACAGTCTTATAAATGTATAAAACTAATTAAATATAATTGGAGGTTTGCAATGTCAAAGAGAAAAGAGAATCACAGGCCGGGCCGTTTTACACTCATCGAACTCCTCGTGGTGATCGCGATCATCGCGATTTTGGCCTCAATGCTGCTGCCGGCGCTGAATAAAGCACGTGAAACAGCCAAAAAAGCGAAATGTATCAGCAATGAAAAACAAATCGGTCAGGCGTTCATGTTTTACGCCAGTGATTACAAGGATTATTATTATAATCCGACCGTAAACTGGGAC
>CAIJKT010000986.1 GCA_903821255.1 uncultured Lentisphaeria bacterium
ACCGGCGTCCGATATGGATCGTCAAAGGAGAGTTCCGGAAAGATGCTGAACAGCCGGTATGGTTTTCCGACCCGCTGCTGTTCATGGACAATGACGGAATTCCGCTCAACAATATCGACGGCAATCCGGGGCGGACCGATCTTGCGATGTATGCCAGCCTGACCATCATGGATGGTGAGCCTGTCCTCTGGTATCCGGAAAGGAAATTCTTTCTGCTCGGAAAGAAAATCCGCCGTGAACGTCTGGAAATCATGGAAGTTGATAAACAATAAAGGAAGGGGACTTATGCTGAAAAGATCCGTAATCAATCGAAGCATAGAAATAGCCAAGGAAGTATTTGCACGCTCCGGACTGCGCCTGCCGGAATTCGCCGTCTGGACATGCGAAGACTGGTTGAAAGCCGGTAATGAGGCGGACGAAATCCGCGATTGCATGCTGGGGTGGGACGTTACCGATTTCGGCAGCGGGGATTTTTCAAACATCGGGCGCACCTTGTTCACTTTGCGGAACGGGCGTCATAACGATCCCGAATATCCTAAGAGCTATGCTGAAAAATTCATCCTGGATCCAGAAGGCCAGCGTGCTCCGGCACATTTTCACAGAAGCAAGCGGGAGGATATCATCAACCGCGGTACCGGCGTCATTGTGCTTGAATTGACCAGGTCCGGCAATGACGGTCTTCCTGTGTCAGGCCCCATGACTGTGGCAATCGACGGCATCAGCAGAACAATTTCTTCAGGAGGCAGGATAAATCTCAAGCCGGGTCAGAGCATCTGTCTTCATCCTGGTGTGATTCACCAGTTCTGGGGCGAAGGCGGGAACGGTTTCATCATGAACGGCATAATGCACGGGGTCAGCGGCGAGGTGTCCAGTGTTTGCGATGATCGCAATGACAATGTTTTTATCGGAGGCGGCAGGTTTTGCCGGTTCCCTGAAATAGATGAAGATGAAAAGCCTGTACATTTCCTGTGTCAGGAGTATCCGAAATACTGAAGTATTTAAAATATATGATTAAGGCCATGATATTATGAAAACAGAACATTCTCAGGAGTGCGCCGATTCTTTTGCAGAGAAGATATTGAAAGAGGTTTTTGCCCCGGTAGTGGCCGGGGTTCCGCCGATTAACGGTATTCATGACCTGATGCTGCTGCCGGACGGAGAAATACGGCATTACGGTTTCATGGGAGATTTCCGCAACGGCAATATACGCAATATTTTTCTATCCAGTCCAGACTATGGTCTATCCTGGATCGTACACGAATCGGCCCCGAACTCGCCGGGAGCAACAGTACGCAGTCCGTGGTCTGGTGATTACTTTACAGTGTTGTGCAAACACGGGCATCCAGGGGTGGAGGAATGGCAGTCGATCCATGACTCCTGTCCTGCGCACGGAATATATGTCCACCGGTCAGGCAATGGTCCGGACGGACCGTTTGTTTCACATCGCATCGGCGATCTGCTGCCGCGCTTATTGATGCCTCGTCAGCCGCTGGCGCTGCGTTCCCGCCGCCGCTGGATTCTGCCCGCGCAGGCAGCGGGAGCGGACGGTAGAAATTGTCCGCTGGTCTTCCGCTCTGATGATGACGGCCATAGCTGGGAATATACTGCCCTCCCGGCTATTCCGCTTTTCGGCCTGCGTCCGCCGCATGCCGGAATGCGCTGGGAAAATTGCGGCACGGAGCCGACAGTGGCGGAACTGGGCGACGGTCGGCTGTATATGCTGATCCGCACGGCGCACGACCAGTTCTGGCAGTCCTGGTCGGTGGACGGCGGCGTGAGCTGGTCAGAACCGGAACCGTCGCGGTTTTACGGTACCATTACCACGCCGCTTCTGTTTTCCCTGAG
>CAIJKT010000987.1 GCA_903821255.1 uncultured Lentisphaeria bacterium
GTTGAATATTTCGGGCAGGGCGTGAAAAGCCTGTCCGTGCCGCAGCGCGCGACCATCACCAAGATGGGGGCTGAACTCGGGGTCACTACTTCGATTTTTCCGTCAGATGAAAATACCAAAGCATTCCTCGATGCTCAGAAACGCGGCGGAAAATGGGTTGAACTCAAAGCTGACGCCGATGCCGAATACGACCGTGTGATCGAGTTGGACCTGGCCGGCGTTGAACCGATGGCCGCGTGTCCTTCCAGTCCGGATAATATCAGGCGGGTCAAGGAACTGGACGGAATCAAAGTCGAGCAGGTGATCATCGGCTCCTGCACCAACAGTTCAGTCAGAGACCTGGCGATTGTCGCCGCTATGCTGAAAGACCGTCATGTCCACGATAAAGTAACATTATCCATCGCTCCCGGCAGCCGCCAGGTGCTGGAAATGCTTTCGCGCAACGGCATGCTGGGCGATCTGATCGCTGCCGGGGCAAGAGTCCTGGAGAGCGGCTGCGGCCCGTGTATCGGCCAGGGCCAGAGCCCGGCTGACACGACCGTCACGCTGCGTACTTTCAACCGGAATTTCGCCGGACGCACCGGCACCAAAGGCGACCAGGCTTATCTGGTCAGCCCGGAGGTCGCCGCCGCCGCCGCGCTTACCGGAGTATTTACCGACCCGCGTGAACTCGGGATGAAATATCCGGAGATTGCCGAAGTAAAGGAATTCCTGATTAATGACAATATGATCATTCCGCCGCAGTCAGCAGATGCTTCAGTCGAAATCATCCGCAAGCCGACGATCGGCCGGCCGCCGGAAAATACCGCACTGCCGCAGGATATCACGGGAGAAGTTGTAATCAAAGTAGGCGATAAAATCACTACCGACCATATCATGCCTGCCGGGATTCACTTGAAACTGCGCAGCACTATTCCCGCCTATTCCCAGGTGGTCTTCGAATGTTTCAATGAAGACGGCAAGCCGACTTTCGCCGAACGCGCCGCCGCGGTGCGCGACGCCGGACGGCACGGCGTCATCGTCGGGCGCGACAGCTACGGACAGGGTTCGTCCCGCGAACATGCCGCCATCTGTCCGATGTTCCTGGGGATCAAGGCGGTCATTGCTTTCGCCATTGAGCGCATTCATGCCGCCAACCTCGTCAACTTCGGAATTCTGCCGCTGGTTTTTGCCAATCAGGATGACTATGACAAGATCAAGGAAGAAGACGCCATCCTGATTGAGAATGTCAGGGAGCAACTGGCAGTCGGCAAAACTATCAAAGCCACTGTTCAGAACGCTTCCGGCGGTGAATTTGAAATAGAATTGAATCACAAGCTTTCCGAAGAGGACATCAGGCTTATTCTTGCCGGAGGTTCCCTGAACTGTGTCTGACGCGGCAAACAGCGGTTCCGATGATATTACGGCGTCATTGCCTGAAGACTGGAAAACTCTGCTGCAAAGCGAGTTTTCCAGCGATTATTTTATCGCGCTTAAAGAGTTTCTTGCTCAGGAAATGAAAGATCATCAGATATTTCCGCCGAAGGAGAAGATTTTTGCCGCGTTCGGGCTCACGCCTTATGCTAAAGTCAAGGTGCTGCTGCTCGGGCAGGACCCTTATCATGATGACGGACAGGCGCACGGACTCTGTTTTTCCGTCATGCCCGGCGTCAGGCTTCCGCCGTCTCTGCGCAATATGTTCAAAGAGCTTGATGCCGATCTGGGAATTCCCTGTTCAGACAATGGCTGCCTGGAACATTGGGCCAGTCAGGGCGTTCTGCTTTTAAACACGGTGCTTACGGTGCGTGCGCATGAAGCCGCTTCGCATCAGGGCCGGGGATGGGAAAAATTTACCGATGCGGTCATCCGGGCGGTGAACAACCGTGCCGAACCAGTTGTTTTCGTGTTGTGGGGCGGACATGCACAGAAGAAAGCAGCGCTTATTGACAGCAGCAGGCATGTGGTAATTTCCGGTGCGCATCCGTCGCCGCTGTCCGCTTATCGCGGTTTTTTCGGCAGCCGTCCGTTTTCAAAAATAAATCAATCCCTGATTCAATCCGGATACACCCCGATTGATTGGAGGATTCCAGACAGTCAACCTCAACTATCATTATTTTAAGGATGAAATAATCGTGAGCGGAAAATCTGAAAAATTCATTGATGTCGCCTATGCGCTTGTGAACGCGGCCAGAACGAAAGGTTATCTTGCCGGCCCGGTGACTGTGATCGAGGATCTGGCAGAACCCGAAAAGGCGCTTTTTGTGCGGATTGCCGCCGCGGTCATACAGTATGCGGAAAATAAGCCGGACGGGGAACTGAGCCAGGATGATATCCTCTCGCTGTTTATCTTTGTTTACGCCAAGGCGGGAGAAATGGTCTTTAAATGGCATCATGGCGACAAGAATTTTGCAAATGTGTCGCTTGACGGCATATTTGTAGGCCAGGTGGCGATGTCCGCCAATGAAAAAATGCTGGCATATTTCTCTGAGTTGAAACTTGCCGAGGATATGGCAGTCGCTTTCAGCGCATGGAACCAGGACAATCCTGATTATTGCGAAAAAAACTCCGTTCATCCGCTGCTGCCTTTGCTGGAGGGGCTGAAGTGGACCTGGCGGCTGACTGTAGACATCGCCGCAAAACATCTTTCAATAAATTAATTCACTTCATTGGAATATGTGTTTTCTGAAGCATATTATCTAATGTTGTTGGCATAATCTGCCGGATACAGGGACTTACTTTTAACCTTGAAACATTAAGGGGGCTTAATGAATCAGTATGCACAAAAAGTATTGGACGAACTGAAGCAGAAACATCCGTGGGAAAAAGAATTTCTGCAGAGCGTTATTGAAGTCTTCGACTCGCTCAGCCGTATCCTCGAATGCGAAAAGAAATACGAAAAACATCGTATTCTGGAGCGGATTGTGATTCCCGAAAGAACGATCATATTCCAGGTGCCGTGGATTGATGATAAAGGCCAGATTCAGATAAATCATGGTTACCGCGTACAGTTCAACAGCGCAATCGGACCCTACAAAGGCGGTTTGCGGTTTCATCCATCCGTCAATCTCAGCATCCTTAAATTCCTCGGATTTGAGCAGATTTTCAAAAACAGTCTTACCACGCTGCCGATGGGCGGCGGCAAAGGCGGCAGCGACTTCGATCCGAAGGGTAAATCCGATGTCGAAGTCATGCGGTTCTGTCAGAATTTCATGCGCGAACTATATCGCCATATCGGGCCGGATACTGATGTTCCGGCCGGTGATATCGGTGTCGGCGGCAGAGAAATAGGCTACTTGTTCGGGCAGTATAAAAGGATCGTTAACGCTCATGAAAGCGTACTTACCGGTAAAAACCTTAATTGGGGCGGCAGTCTCGTCAGACCCGAAGCCACCGGTTACGGCAATACCTATTTTGCGGCTGAAATGCTGAAAACCAGAGGTGAAAGCTTCGACGGCAAGAACGTGCTGGTTTCTGGCTCAGGCAATGTCGCACAATACACGATTCAGAAAGTAACTCAACTCGGCGGAAAAGTCGTCTCGGTATCCGATTCAGACGGCACGATTATTGATGAAGATGGTATCTGCCGTGAGAAACTGGCCTATCTGATGGAATTGAAAAATGTCCATCGCGGCAGAATCAGGGAATATGCGGAGACTTTTAAAGATGCGAAATATTGTGAAAACTGCCGCCCGTGGAGCCTGATTAAAGCTGATATAGCTTTACCCAGCGCCACCCAGAATGAAATTGATGGTGAAGATGCAAAAGCGCTGGTGAAAAACGGCTGCTTCTGCGTTTCTGAAGGCGCCAATATGCCGTCCACGCTTGAGGCGGTGCACTGCTTCCTGGAAAACAAAGTACTGTTCGGCCCGGGCAAGGCTGCCAACGCCGGCGGCGTGGCTACTTCCGGTCTTGAAATGAGCCAGAACGCCATGCGCCTGAACTGGTCTGCCGAAGAGGTGGACACCCGGCTGCATAATATCATGATCAATATTCACCGCGTCAGCATGGAAGCCGCCGAAGAATATGGCGCTTCCGGCAACTATGTTGTCGGCGCCAATATCGCCGGATTCAAGAAAGTCGCGGACGCCATGATCGATCAGGGAATTTAGGAATCATCTTTAGTTGCGGAATGCTGGCAGTTTGCAGCAGATAACTCAAACTGCCAGTAATTTAAGATTTTCTACTTTAAGCATGCCGCGATACGGTTTTTGTCCGAAGAGATCGATATGTTCGGCGAGGAAAAACATCCCTCCTGTACGCAGGCTGCCGCCTGATTCCAGCTCATCAAGCATTGCACGGCGGACGGAGGTGTCGCGCGGTTAAGTTTCTTGCTTGTCATAATCCCTGCCGAAGAGAAAATAAAATCCGTCAGTGCCGCAGGAAGTCCACGGAATAAGATAAAGCTCCCGCATGAAAGCCGCCAGATTCGATTCCGGCATGATTTTTTCGTATAGCGGATAAAAAATCCACGAGGCGCAGCCGAATGCCGAGATTTTTTTCTCCGGGAAGTATTTATCAAAGAATTTCAATCCGTCTTTAAATGACTGTCCGCACACTTCCAATGTCATTCTGCCGCCTTCCGGGATATGCAGTTCCAGCATAATGTCATTGCTGCCGAGTACCTGTGTCCATTCTTTCAGATCAAGTTTGATATTGAACGCGGCGGCGGTTCCTTCCGGATTTATCGGCGTGCCAATCACATATTCATCTGTTTTTTTATATTTCCCGGTAAACGCGGCGGCGGACGGAGCTTCGTCGTGATTAAGGCAGTAGCCTTCCTGATTACAGGCCAGTTCCCTGGTGCTGATCGCGAGGATTTTTCCGGTCTTATTATTTTTATAAGCTTCAAAGGCGTATTTGCCTTCAAGCGGCCTGGGCCAGTATTCGAATCTGCCCACCCGGAATATTACCGCATCGGTATAAAGCCTGGCCCAGTAAAGCTGTCTGGGGTTTATGCCGTGACGGTTATAGCCGGCCTTGTAAGTGTCATAATATCCGCGGGCTCTGGAACAGATTGCGCCTGCGTATTCTTCAGGGATGCCCATCTCCTGATATTTCTTTATGGTCAGCGGTAATGCCGCAATCAATACCAGCAGATAGAAGACGGTGCTGTTTTCGCCGAGAATGTTCTCAAACCACGGCCATTTGGCGAAAGATGGATTGGGATAGAAATACTGGCTCTGATGGCAATGCCAGGCCAGATGCAGCAACTCCGGATTATTGACTATCTTCGCAGAGATGTCATCGAGAACCGGCAGCAACGCAGAATCGAGTCCGGTACATTCAAATTTTTCACGATACCCTGCCGGTGCAAGGAACTCCGGGACTGATGCCGGAAATGAAGCTTCCGATTTGTCCCAGTTCGGTTCAATGGCAGACAGGTATGTTTCTTCAATTTGGAGAGTCGTCAATATATCCCGCAGTTCCATCTGATATGAATCCTTAAAATAAGATTGTTTAATTAAAAAACAAATAATAAGTTAATTCAGGTTAATTCAAGCCGCAAGACAAAATAAGGGTTTTATCGGAAAAAAATCAGGAATGAGGGCAAAAAAAATGGAGCGAGTGAACGGATTCGAACCGTCGACAATCACGTTGGCAACGTGAGGCTCTACGTACAAACCTTTTAAGTTGATTGCTTTTTGATTGCTTTTGCATTTTCCAACATCGTAATAAACGTGAAAATTTACAGGATGTTGAAAAATGAAGACAACAGGATTAGGCTATCTTTTTAAACGAGGGAAAAACGGAAGCAAAGTTAAGGACAGTGAACCAGGAATATACTATTTGCAGTATACAGTCAACGGTTCTAAGAAATTCATGTCATTAAAGACTGGCAATAAAGTTATTGCCCAAAAGCGCAGGAAAAAAACTTTATTGCCAGCTTTATTTGTCGATACCAGCGAAAAAGTTATTCTCCATGTAGCCGAGGCTCGTAAATTATTAAACAATGTTAAAATCAATTTAGCTGATGTTTGGTCTAAATATGAAAGTTCTGCGAAACGCCCACAATCAAGTCCAGGAACTTTAGGCAATTATAAACGCATGTGGGAGGGGTTTAAAGAATGGCTGAATGACGAACACCCATGTATAAATACTGTTAATCATATAACCCCTGCTGTGTCAGAAGAATATTCTGTTTTCCTGTGGAAGAAAAATATCGCTGAAAACACATATAATTATCATCTTCAGGCATTAAATCTTGTGTTGAAAATCGTAACAGGAGAATTGCAAACCGCATTTACAGGGATTAGGCGTAAGGTTGGGGAACAGATAAACAGAAAGGATTTTACTCCTGAACAAGTCAATGAAATATTCAAAGTCTTAGATGATAAAACGTTCAAGATTATGCATAAAGATGAAATGCGGCTTCTGTGTTACGTGTGATTATTCACTGGATTACGATTAATAGATGCAGCATTATTGAAATGTGAATCAATAGATTTTAATAAAAATATGTTATCTCTTATCCCTGTAAAAACACGTGGCATTCAACGATGGGTGCATATACCGATTCATCCTGAGCTTCGTAAGGAATTATTAAAAGTTGATATGAAACAAACTTATGTTATGCCCCATATTGCTGAACGGTATTTGAAAAATCCAACAGGCGTTAAACTTGATTTTATGTCTATCCTTGATAAAGCTAAATTAACAGATTTTAAAGCAAGGGAAAGGGGGAGGGGAAGACGGCTTTATGGTTATCATTCTTTTCGCCATACATTCGCAAGCACGGCGAGTAATTCAGGCAGTGGAATAACTACCCTTGGAGCCTTGCTTGGTGACAACCCACGGACATTGGAAAAATATTATATTAAAGTTAATGATGAAAACAAAATTAACGCAGTCAATAGTCTTCCGGCTATAGTTATGAATAAAAAGAAAAGTTTAAAAGATAGTATGTTGGACAGGGTTAATGCTATAGTCGAATTATTATCTCGTGCGGATGAAACTATGCTGAAACAGGTCGAGTCTATCCTGGGAGTTAAAGTTATATCAAAAAATAGGAAAGCCCACACACAATCGCAGCGCGGTATAGTTAATTCCCTGTAAATGATAAAACCCCAGGAGTTAAAATCCTTGGGGTTCTTTTGTAATGAATCTATATTGGTGTTCTCTATTTAAACATCTATTTGTAATGTCTATATAACAAATTATAGTTGTAACTTAATATTAAGGATTTTAAAATGGCAAAACATCACTATGTGTGGAGAAAATATCTCAGAGCGTGGGCTAAAGATGAATATATATATTGCTGTCGTAATGGGAATTTTTTTTATACAAACCTAATGAATATAGCTGCAATCAACGATTTTTATAAATCAAAAAAGTTAACTATAAAAGAAGTGGAATTTATAGAAGCGCTAATAAAAAGACAATCAGATGAATACTTACAACAACTGAATAATAATTGGTTAAAAGATTTTACATTTATACATAGAATAAAGCAATTAGCTGATAATAAAGGTATCAATGAACAAAAGTTAAATGCCGCTTATGATAAATATATCCACAATGTAGAGGAAGAATTACACGCGGAAATTGAGAGTGGGGCAATTAAATATATAGAATCAATTCTAAATGAAGATATTAGTTTTTATAATAATACGGACGATTGTTCCGAGTTTTTATTTTTTATTTGTATTCAATACATGAGAACTTCAAATATCAAAAATAGAATTATAAACTCATTAAAAGATATAATGAATACTGTACCAGATTATTATAAAGATATAAATATTGAAAACATCTGGAGTATTCAAAAAATTATTTGCGCAACAAACGTCTCCTATAATCTTTTCCTAAACAGAAATATTTACAAGATGATTTTACTTAAACATGAATCCTCAAAAGAGTTTATTACTGGTGATCAGCCTGTCTTCAATACATATGCTGACGGAAAGTCATATGAAGAGGATATTGAACACCTAGAATTGTATTATCCTATATCTCCTAAATTAGCGATTCTGATAACTAAAAGATCTAGGTATAATGGAATTACTAGAGTTTATATTAAAGAATATGAAGTCAGCCAATATAACCAAATGGTAATTGATCATTCAGATACTCAGATATATGCAACATCTGAAGAAGTATTAAGGGAATGCGGTTTGCCGAAACTATGAATATAATCCAACTCAAATTACCATCAACTTTTTCATTTTTACTCCTAATGTTAAATTGTTCCTGCACATTATGATAATGATTAAATTTTATCTTACAAGGGGATTATAAAAGGAAAGCCCCAAGTTTAAACGCTTGGGGTTATGTCTTGCAATGAAAACTCAATTCGTTTTCTTACGGTTGGGGCGTATTTGATGTTGCCCTGTTGCGTTTACAGATAGATTTGAACGTGTTGCGCGTACCGGTGCGATTTTTTCAATGTTTTGCTGATCCTGCACAGGAATAAGAAACCCCTGTCTAAATTGCCCACAATGATTTTACCATGTGGAGAAGAATTTTCTAAAGTGCAGGGCTGGCTTCAATCCAAGCAACCCACCCTGAATTTCATATCAAAACAGATTTATTTTCTATACCATGAACGATAGTTGAAACCATTGTATTCTTAGTGACAGCTTCTTTGATTTACGCCTGTATCTTTATCAAATTCTGAAACGCTGATTGATTATTCATTAGGTATTGGCTAAATTAACAGACAAAATTAATATACATTTACAAGGTTAATAATGAGCAATAAAATTAAGAAATCATTTGTATATAATGAAATTGCTGCCTGTAAAAACACTTTTAAAAATGTAAAGGAAGGTATATCCGAGAGAGAGCGTCGAAATGTTAAGCGTGGTAAGCTTCTATTAAAATTGCTTTCCACCATCGGCAGCGAGGACTTCTTCTCTTGGCTAAGGACTGCTGAGCCAGCCGGTTACTTCTATGACTTTAAAGGATACAAAATCGTCAAGAGAAATACTAACAAGAAAGACGTTATAGACATTAAAGAATTACCGAAGATAGCCGACACAGTGCAGCAGTGTTTCGGGAAAGATATCAATAATCTAGGAATGAGTGGTATGTTGGATCGGGTACAATTAGCATCGTCTGGATACGATATTGCTGATGCCAAGATGCTGATTCCAGCTATTGCACTTCTCGCGGGGAAAATGGCAAATATTATCTACAAGCCACAATACCAGGTCGGCGATATCTATCATAATGGAGATATGACTGACGTTGTGAGTAACGTCAGCCTGATCGACTTGTATATGGCACAACAAAAAATTGAAACCGAAGAAGAGGCGATTGATGAGCTCTGTGCTCTTAAATGGATTAATATATCTGATGATATTTTCCAAGAAGTTAAGTTTGATAAACGTACTCATTGGCTTAACCGTTCAATTATTTACGGAACAACCACTGCCAGCGAAAATCCGGAGTATGAGTATATCAGATTCAGAGATAGAGACAGTGAACAGTTATTAGGGAATGTTTTAATTGATAAAGACGGTATTGTGGAGCCGCAAACTTTCTGGTCAAAGAGTCTTAACTATCCTGGACGTCCATTAGCAATTCCGTTCCCTGGGCTGCTGCCATTGTGGAACATGGACGCTATCATAGGGTATGGCGAACAAGTTAAGGTTTTTTTGACAGACTCATTGCTGGTGGCTTACAGTGCCTACAAAGAAGCACAGTTAAAAATTGAGAGTCTGAATTACGAATTGGAAATTTTAAAACAGAAAAAAGCCGTTAGTTATTATGGCTGGCAAGATATTGAGTTTGAAAAAGAGTTGTCAACATATGTCGTAAAGGAACTTGGTATAAAACACCCTTATTTTGAAAAAGAAAATCAGGGTTTCAAGTATGAGCAAGAATACGGCAAAGCTAGAATGATTTTTCGGATCGATGGTTATAATTTTAAATTTGTGAAAAATTTAGCATTGAATGCGGGAGCCGCCGCCAACAGTGTCCATGTTGAAAATGTTGATAAACAGTTATATGCAAAATTACCATATCCTAATTTACAGCAATCTAAATATGACCTTTTAAATTGGTTGAATAACCTTACTGCGCCCAATGGCTTTGCTTCTAATGGTTATCCCAATGTAAAATTTGAAGTATTCCGTACTGCCTATACGTTGATTTCACAGTATGTAGCACAAAAGCAGAAAGAAGATAAGGTTCGTGTTGATAAAATCGAACAACAGTTGTCAAAGTTAAAAGAAATAGTCTGGAGCAGTTGGTATGGAGGCAAAGATACAGTTGATAAAGTCGATTGGTCAGGGCTAAAAAAACGGCATGTATTTTACATCATCCGAAAGCA
>CAIJKT010000988.1 GCA_903821255.1 uncultured Lentisphaeria bacterium
CGCGCGAATCCGCCGACAAACGGGAGTTTATAAAAGTGACCATTTGCAATGAACATCCATAAATCAGAATATTACTGCTTGGCAAACAAACTCGAAAAAACAGGAAAACTTTAATTTAACACAGGAGAAACTTACCAATGAACGTTACATTTATCGGCGGCGGCTCATATCGCACCATTCCGATCGTTCGTGCGGCAATGCAGGAAAAGAGGATTTTTGACAACGGCGAAATCCGGCTGGTTGATTTCAATCTGGATCGCGTTGAAACCGTTGCGAAGATGATTAAAAAGACCCCTGAATATAAACAGGTGAACTGCAAAGTAACTTTCTCTGACCGGCTTGAGGATGCTCTGTCCGGTTCGGATATGGTCAGTGTAAGTTTTCCGGTCGGTTCCTACAAGACTTGCGTACTCAGCGACGAAGCTTCATTAAGGCGGGGATTCTTCGGCGGCGACCAGATTTCTTTAAGCGGCGCGTTCCGTTCGCTTACCGGTGGCGCAATACTTCTGGACATCGCCCGTAAAATGGAAAAATATTGCCCTGATGCCTGGCTGGTTGACTTTGCCAATCCGGTTGCAGTATACAGCGGGTTGATAAATAATCATACCGGAATAAAAGCGCTTGGCATTTGCGGCGGCTTTGTGAATCACCGCTGGGACCTTAACCGTCTTATATTCGACAAGGATGAGTGCGGCAATGATTTCAAAGTAGTCTCCGCAGGAATCAATCATCTAAGTTTTATATTGAGAGGTTCATGCAGGGGACAGGATCTTTATGAACTGATAGAGAAGCATCTGGCACAGAAACACTGGGAACCATGCCCGATAACCAGCTATCCTGATGCACAAGTTCACATTCACTATGCACTGCGGCTCATGGCGGAAATGTATCAGCGCTTAGGCAAAATCATCTTTTCTACCGAATGGGATGGTTTGTGTAATTTGTTTTTTGAAAAATCCATGAAACATTTTTGCGGTAATCATATTCCTAAATTACCAGCCATGATTGAAGATGCGTTCAATAAAGCGGGGATTGCGAGACGTGAACATGATCTTAATTTTAAATCATTCATTGATAAGGATCTTGATCAGAAATTCTGGGATATGGACTTTGTCAGAAATCCTGACTTTGCGGCCAATCCCAATGACGTGACCGTGATTATATTGAAGGCGCTTGCCGGCGTTTCCAGGGAATGGCTTGCAGCCAGCTATCCTAACCGCGGAGCTGTGAAGGGCTTCAAGGACAGAACAGTGCTTGAATACTCAATGTTTCTCGACAAGAACGGTATAACGCCGGAACCTGACCTGGAAGTGCCTGACTGTTTCCATGGCTTGATAAGTTCGCTTGCGACTCACCAGACCCTTCTTGGCGATGCCGTTGCCGCAAAAGATCCGAAGATTCTCGCGCAGGCGCTTTTTGCGTATCCGATCTGTCAGAATACAGAAAATTCCAGAGAATTATGCCGGGAACTGCTGAAGATACACGAAAAAGAAATAGCTCCGGAATTCCAGAGTGCAAAGGATTATCTATGATGACGCAGAATTTTGAAAAGAAGAATCGGAAAATACATGAATCTTTTCTGAAACTGAAAACAGCTCCAGAAAGATTAAGCAGCCGGCTTGAATTTTCATGGAGCAACTGGGGTTTCGGCATGGAACCGCTGCAAAACAGCGCCGCGCGTCTTGAGAAAGCAGGAATAAAATATATTGAACTGCATGGCAATCATTACGGTAATGATCTGGGATACAAAGCAAAGGAGACTTTGAAAATACTCAATGATTACGGGTTAAGAGTTTCAGGGATATGCGGGATATTCTCCGCGAATAACGACTTGTCGAGCAACTGCGGTATTCAGCGTCAGGCCGCAATCAATTATCTCAGGCGCGAACTCGACTTTGCTGAAGAAGTGAAAGCCTCTTATATTCTGGTAGTTCCTGCCGCAGTCGGCAGGCCGGTACCTTACGATGACATGGAGTTTGAACGCAGTGCGGAAACTTTAAGGATAGTCGCTGACGATTTTCTGAAGAAGAAAATTAAAGCTGCCATAGAACCGGTACGCTCTGAAGAAGTGAGCATTGTGCATACCGTTTCCGAAGCTTTGAGATACATTAAAGCCGTAGGGCATTCCGGCGTCCGTCACATAAATGCGGATGTCTATCATATGCAGTCAAGTGAGACCCATACTGGAGAAGCTATTATTGCAGCCGGCGATATGCTTGTCAATCTGCATCTGGCTGACAGCAACCGCGGAGCACTGGGAG
>CAIJKT010000989.1 GCA_903821255.1 uncultured Lentisphaeria bacterium
GATTTTCAAATATGAATTCTTTAATCACTTTAATCCGTCCTTAATTTTTGATTTATGATATATTCCGTATTTATATTATATCCGGTGTAACTCTTCTTTGTCAATATTGAAATTGTTACATAAACTATTCATATGATACCTTATTAAAATAAATAAATAACGCTTTTATCGGTGAGTCTAGTATAAAAAACCTTTCAGCAGTTGAAAAGACTAAATTAAAACCTATTATAATATTAAAGAAATATATCGCCATACAGGCAAATAAATTATGACTTCCAGCGGATTAAATGTAGAACATCTGTCAAAGGACTCATTCATAAGTCTGATGCGGCATATTATTGACAGTATTGGCGTGTACAAGGTTTATATCTCCGAGAAAGAACCCGCAAAATCCGGAGCACTGTCCATGACCTGCGAGTCCCGCATAGACATTCCGCTCAGCGGTCGAAAACATATAGCTTATGCGTCCAAAGGCAGGATAACCGAAACTGTCATGGAGCCTGGCGAATTACATTATTGCCCGCCTTTTCATTGGAAATGGCCGCTATGGGATTATGTGCATGAGATGTCTTCGATAATATATAACTCCGACTATATCAGGGTTACGTACATTAATTTCAGCCGGCTTAATTCTTTTTATGAATCACGTGGCGCTGATATTTATTACCATACATCCAAACCGCTGAGCGAGGCGGGCAATGCGTTATTGAGGGCACTTAATCTTATATCTGAACATCCGAACGATGCCGGAGTAGTGGAACTGATTACCGGTCTATTGAAAATAACGCTGGAGGAAATCAAAGCAGATACCCGGCAGCCGGCAGGCAAAGCGGATTTAACCAAACTCCGCGTAAAACAGTATATCCAGGAGAATTTCTACGCCCCGATCAACCGCGCTCATGTTGCTCAAATATTCGGCATTACTCCCAGTTACATCTCGCGTCTTTTTACGGAAAACGGCGAGGAGAATTTTAATCATATGCTCCGCCGTTTACGTTTTGAACATTCCACCTTATTGTTAAAAAACACTAATATGTCGCTCGACGAAATAACCGATGCCTGCGGTTATCTCAGCAGTACGTACTTCATTGCCGCATTTAAAAAACATTTTGGTCTATCCCCCGGTAAGTACCGCCGCATAAATTGTGCTATTCAGCATTGAATCAATGTTGCGAAAAGCATGGCATATCCATTATTCATACAGAACTTTCTTTCCTCGACGGGCTGAGACTTTTTCTGTATTCAGACGGCGTCTTGCATACCAGACGGTGAAATTGACGGGTGAAGTAATTGCTGTCATTGAATCCGCATTGCTCTGCGATTTCATTTATACTCTGCCGGGTCGTCTTTAGCATTATTGTGGCCTGATAAATTCGCAAATGAAGTAAATAATTTACCGGCGTGGTGCCGGTGGCGGCATCAAACCGTCTCATCATATTCCGTTGCGACATTCCGCACTTGCCGGCGAGCAATTTCAGGCTGATCTTTTCAGCGTAATGCCGGTTTAGATATGCGATTACATTGCCGATAAGGTTTTTGGTTGATGCCGGTTTCCGGTTTTCACTCCGTTCATAACTTCTGGCGAACAATAGCATCAGTGCCATAAAGAGTGCCTGGCTGGCAAATTCATGTGCGTAAGCGCATTCCTCGTGCTCTTTCTCCAGTATCTGGCATAAGCGCCGCGTTTCGGCAAGTTCATCAGGAGACAGATGAATGACAGGTGCGGTAAAATCTTTATTTGCAGGAATTTTGTTATTGATGGTCATACCATAGAATTCAGAAGACGCAATATCCAGCCCGGAGATGCCCAGCCGTGCAGGCAGATATAGAATGTTGATCAGTTCCAGCTCTTCTGTTTTGTCATAGCCATGTGCAATTCCCTGCGGAATGAACAGTACGTCACCGGCAGTGATCAGAGAAGAACTGTTGTTGCAGTTATGCATTCCCCTGCCTTTGAAAATCACTGCGATTTCGCAAAACTCATGAGTATGAATACGTGTATGAGATTGTTGACTTATGTGAAGGACTGTAAGCGGCAAATCAAAATACTGGAAAAAAAAATCCGCCGTTTTGTCAAAAGATTTTATTTTATTCGCCATTTTGTCCATATAATGCTATTCAATGTTGAAACAGTTAAGGTTAAAATGAGACTTAAGAGTTAAGTTAAAGATAACAGTAAATTAAATTTTTACAATAAATTAAGATTTTTAATAAAATGCGCCTGATATAAATGAAAAAACAATTGATCGAAGCAGTAAAAAATCCATCCGCTGAATATCGCGGTGCATTGTTCTGGGCGTTGAACGGCAGGCTGGAGCCGGAGGAAATGCGCCGCCAGATACGTTTGATGAAGCAGATGGGCATGGGCGGTTTTTTTCTGCATGCACGGGTCGGACTGAATACTGAATACCTGGGCGATGAATGGTTTAAATGTGTTGACGCAGCGATTGACGAAGCCGCCGGACTGGGAATGAAAGTATGGCTGTACGACGAGGACCGCTGGCCGTCCGGCGCCGCAGGCGGACTGGTTACACGGCATCTGGAATACCGGATTCGCAAACTGTGTTTTACGGAAATAACCGATTTGCAGAAAACCCCGGTTCCGGATGATGCGCAATGGTTGTTTCTGATTAAAATGCGCGATGATGGAAAATATGTTTATGAAAAGCTCAGCAGCCGGAAGGTTCCGCGCAGCCTGAAACCGCATGAAATGATTCTGGACTGCGCGGTCAAAATGGATGAACCGGATAGCTGGTTCAACGGCCAGACTTACCTTGACACCTTGAACCCGGATGCGGTCAAAAAATTCATTGACGTGACTCACGAAACTTATCTGAAGCGATGCGGCAAAGATTTCGGCGGGGTGATTCCCGGAATATTTGCCGATGAGCCGCGTTACAGCCCAATCTTTCCGACTGACGGCTTCACCTGCGCCTGGACCGGGAGGCTGCCGGAGGTATTCAATCAACGCTATGGCTATGAATTAACGGACCGGCTGCCGGAGTTGTGGCTGGGGCATCCGGACGGCAAATTGAACCGGGTTGCGTATCATTATTGCGACTGCATCACGGCGATGTTTGTTAAGGCTTTTTCCAGACAAATCGGCGAATGGTGTGAAAAAAACAAGCTGCTTTTTACCTGTCACATGCTGGCGGAAGATACGCTTTCCGATCAGACTCGTTCCGTCGGCGCCTGTATGCCGCATTATGAATACATGCAGGCTCCAGGCATGGACGAACTGACTGAATACTGGCGTGTTTACGCCACCGCCAAACAACTTAGCTCCGCCGCCAGGCAGTTCGGGAAAAAATGGCGGCTGAGCGAAACCTACGGCTGTACCGGCTGGGATTTTCCGTTCAAAGGCTATAAGGCGCTTTCCGACTGGCAGGCAGCCCTTGGCGTCAATCTGCGTTGTATGCATTTGGGCTGGTATACTATGGAAGCTGAGGCCAAGCGCGACTATCCGGCCGGGATTTTCTATCAATCCCCCTGGTGGCAGGTCTATTCGAAAGTGGAAGACTATTTCGCCAGAATCAACCGGGTGATGATCAGCGGCAAGGAAGTCAGGGATATCCTGGTTATCCATCCGATCGAAAGCAACTGGACGCTGATCCGCAAAAACTGGGCACAGGGAGAAAACAGGCAGCAGGATGCCATGTTTGTCAAGGTGCAGGATTCGCTGCTTGAAGCCGGACTGGATTTTGATTACGGTGATGAAAGCATTATGGCGCGGCACGGCAGAGTGACCTCCGGAAAAAATCCGGTACTGGAAATAGGGCAGGCGCAATACAAAGCAGTTATCGTTCCACCGCTGCTCACGCTCCGCCAGACTACGCTGGAACTGCTTAAAAAATTCAAAGCTGCAGGAGGAACTGTTATTTTTGCCGGCAAAGCGCCGGAGCATGTCGATGCGCTGGCATCAAATGAAGCTGTTGAATTCGCCTCCAGTTGTATTATGACAGCCGCGTCAGGCGCTAAACTTGCCGCGGCCGCGGAACCGGGCCGCAGAATTCTGTTTACAGAGCCTTCCGGCAGAAAAGCCGCTGAACTGCTCTATCTGCTGAAAGAGGACTCTGAAAATTTCAACTTGTTTGTCTGTAATACCGGTTTGAGCGGCCAGCCGCCGAATACAGAGTCGCTGCCGGTCAGTAAACGCAGGAAAATACTGCCTGAAGTGTTAATCCGCGGCTTTGCCGGCTGCAAGGGCATTCCGCTGGAAATCGATCCGGACACCGGCAGCATCTATTCCGCCGAATATAAAAGCGAAGACGGGCAGATGGTAATATCCACCGGCTTCCCTGAACTAGGCTCAAGACTGTTTATCATTCCCAAGCGTAAAGCGGCGGCGTCATTTCCGCGACGTCCTGTATACTGTACTATACGAAAAGTATCCTTGAAACGCAACCTGTATCCGGTCATGCTGTCTGAAGAGAACGTGCTGGTGCTGGATCGTCCTGCATATAAAATCAACGATGGTAATTGGCAGCAGCCGGAAGAAATCCTGCGGATCGACCGCCAGACGCGTGAATCTCTGGGGGTAGCACCGCGCGGCGGGCGCATGGTTCAGCCGTGGCTCAGAAAGACAAATCCCGATGCCAGAAAAATCCGGGTACTCCTGAAGTACGACATCCAGGTGAAAACACTGCCTGGCGGTCCGCTTTCCCTGGGGCTGGAAAGACCGGAAACCTTTACAATCACCCTGAATGGATATCCGGTTTCAGCCGATATGCAATCCGGCTGGTGGACGGACCGCTCATTGAAAAAAATCCCGATCAATCCGGCAATCATAAAAACCGGCGGCAATGAACTGCTGCTGACCTGTGATTACAGTGAGAACCACCCCGGATTTGAAAGCGCTTTTCTGCTGGGTGGTTTCGGCGTGAAGCTGACTGCATTCGCCGGTCCGGTGATTATTGCGCCAGCGCAATCCCTCCGCTGCGGCGACTGGACCAGGCAGGGGCTGCCGTTCTATTCCGGTTCAGTCTCCTATCTGATGAAGTTCAAAAATACGGTAAAAAAAGGCGAAGTATGTTTTATTTCTCTGTCAGATTTTCAAGCCCCGGCCGCCAGAGTGTTTGTCAACGGCGCTGATGCCGGGGTGATTGCCTGGGAACCGGCGGAACTGGACATTACCCGGTTCCTGAAAAAAGACGCGAACGAAATTACGGTGGAGCTATTCGGACACCGGCGGAATTCGCACGGACCGCTGCATCTGGCAGACCGTAATCCGGGCTGGACAGGCCCGGGAGAATTTGTTTCCAAAGGTGACTTGTGGCAGGATGCATACGTCATAAAACCATGCGGCTTGAAAACAGCTCCGGTTATCATGATTAAAAAAATCTTGTAACCCGCATTAAATAACAGCGTCGCAAAATCAGGGACTGGATATAGCAAGGACTTGAAAAAATATTAAGCAACTAAAAAGGAGAGTCAAAAATGAGAGTTAATAAAAGTTGTAAATCGCTGGAGTTCACACTCATAGAACTCCTGATCGTGATTGCTATCATCGCAATTTTGGCCGCAATGCTGCTGCCGGCATTGAACAAATCCAGGGAAAAAGCGAGATTTATCACCTGTGTGAATAATCAAAAACAACTTGGCACAGGAATGACGATGTATGTCAATGATTATGGCTCATTTCCTATTCATATTCAACCAGCAGCCGGGGGCTCTAATATTTTCTGGTCAGGACAGCTTACAGTAAATAATTACACAACCCGCATGAATCTTGTTTGCAATAAACGCGCCTCGGCAGCCAACCCGGCATGGGCTGACGCTGCCGCGGGCTATAACAGGCTCCTTAATATAACATTGCCGATGCCGCTGCTTGCGAAAACCACCCCAACCCTGGGCTGGCAGTATGTTGATTATGGCTATAACTGGGCATATCTGGGGTTATTAAGGCGGTGGTCCGGCAGTGGTCCATCAGCCAAGCTGGAACAGATTAAATATCCGGCACGAATGGTAATGTTTGCGGAATCTGCATGGGATACACGCTATAGAGATTGCGGATATTATGCCCTTACTCCATCGTATAGCGTTGTAAATGGCGACGGCGGCGTCTGGCCGAATCATGGCAATAAATTAGCCGTCGCCTGGGTGGATGGTCACGTCGATACTTCAGCAACGGCTATTGGCGGCGGGGAAGTGCTGTGCGCAAATTTATATTCAGCGTCAGGACCGCTGCTCAATGATTCACTGAATAATAATAAATGGACTCGCGACGGTAAACCAAGACCTAATTAATCTTATATGGAACAGCCAAGTTACAGGAGGTGACTGGAAACAAAACGGTGAACCATCGTCGAACATTCGGCTGTTGTTCAGTCTGCAAATATCAAAAACAGAAAATTGTTAGAAAATAAGGTTACATGATCAATGAACAAAATATTGTTAATGCTTCTTGCCTTTTGTGTGCTTACTCCATACTTCAGCCTGTCGGCCGCCGGCGGATGGGAACAAAAAGAATTTATCATCACGATGTGGTGTCCGCCTGCTGCGACTGATGAAAACCTTGCCAGGCTGGTGAGTGAGGGATTCACGTTAACCAACGTGTCCTGGAATGGAAAAGACGTTCGTTCCACCAAAGAAGAAACGCTGAAAATGCTGGGCAATGCCGACAAATATAAAATCAAGACCCTTGTGGGTAACGGCTATATTCCGCTTTTACGTCCCGAGGCTTTGAACGATCCGGTCAAGAAGGCTGAACTTGACGAATTTATCGACACGGTTAAAAAGCATCCATCCTTTGAGGGATACTACCTGAAAGACGAGCCGGGGGCCGACTCTTTTGCCGATTGGAGCCGTATGATACGTTATTTAAAAGAACGCGATCCCGATCATTTAGTATACATTAATCTGTTGCCGACCTATGCCAGCCAGAAACAGTTAGGTGTTTTTTTACAAGAGACACCTAAGGGAACTGTCAGTATTCCAGATAATTATGAGGGTGTTGCAGCCTGTAAAGATATCATCCTGCTTTATGATGAATATCTGAAACAGTATATTAACCTGACAAAACCGGAACTGATCAGCTACGACCACTATTTTATGCGCAAAGACAAAGAACGCAAACAGTATTTCCTGAATCTGGAACTGATAAGACGCGCCTCCGGCCAGGCCGGAGTGCCGTTCCTTAATATCATTCAGGCATGCTCCATTGAAAAAGCATGGAGAATGCCGGGTAAAGACGAACTGCGCTGGCTGGCTTATACGACTATGGTTTATGGCGGCCGCGGCATAAGCTGGTTTCTTTATGACGGCCCGGCCAGTTTCGGCGGCTTGTATCAGGATGGCAAAAGAATGCCGGCCGCGGACTGGGTTACTGAAATAAACCAGGAGATCAAAAGCCTGGGACCGGAACTTATGAAACTTAATTCAACCCAGGTATATCATTCCGATCCGCTGCCGAACGGCACTCAAAACATGACCGCAAGCCCGGTCAAAGCAACCGGCGGCGAGTATATCGTGGGAATGTTCAAAGGCAGTGACGGTGCTGATGCATTTATGATTATGAATCGTGACTGGAAAACGAAATCCATCGCCAGGGTATCCATAAGTCTGGGAGACGGCGAATTATTTGAATTTTCCATCCCTCGCGGACAATGGGAAAAAATTAAAACGGTTACGCCTGGAAGCACAATCGATGTTGAGTTACTCCCCGGCAGCGGTAAACTGTTTAAAATACGTAAATCCTGATCACGTTCCCGGCAGTCTGAAACCGTCGCCGTAATCTACGGCGGCGGTTTTATCGCTGAAATCATCTGTGTTTTTACCAAAACGCAATTATAATAAACCTGCATGTCATGGATTTATTGCAATTGCAGAGGATTTAAGAAAATGAAAATAGATGCTGTTGAAATTTATCATGTCGCAATGCCTATGATTCATCCTTTCAAAACCGCGTTTGGCAACACTCACACCATTGAATCAGTGCTGGTTAAACTTATTTCCGGAGATCATTACGGCTGGGGAGAGGCCGCATCATGGCAATATCCGGCATTTTCTCCTGAATTCGCCGAAGGTCAGTTCCTGGTTTCAAAGCAATTCATAACCCCTTCACTGCTGGGCAGGGATATCTCATCCGGACGGCAGTTACAGGATGGGCTTGCCTGGATCAAAGGCAACTTTTTTGCAAAAGCCGGATTTGACCTTGCGTGGTGGGACCTCTATGCGAAAATGCAGAACAAACCTTTATGGCAGATACTTGGAGGAAAAAGCCCTGATGTGGAATCGGGGGCGGATTTTGGCATTCTGGAAAAAGTGGATATTCTAATAGATACTATTACAAAAGCTGTTGCAGACGGATACAAACGGGTAAAGCTGAAATAC
>CAIJKT010000990.1 GCA_903821255.1 uncultured Lentisphaeria bacterium
ACTCCGATACTTTGGAGCCTCGTTGAACACAACGGTTATTCGTCTCAACAGCCATTTTGGACACCTGAATCTTTTCGCACATTCTTTTGCACTTCCATTTTTTGACTCCATAAGTCCCATTTTAAAAGACTGATTTTTAGATCAGAGTCTACATATATAGGAGTTTTGTCAATCAACAGATGTGCAAGTCATTTGGCATAAAGCCATTAAATATTAATGGATGAATGTTTCCAATGCAACTTCACCCGGCTGAAATCGTTATTCAATTGTCAAACAACCTGAATTTTGACTTTTTCGGCCAACGATTCATTCTCTCAAATCGTAAAATCTTTGAATCAGAGATTATTTTCAATCATCCAAACTTAAAATCTGCGTTCAATCTATCCCGTCAAACGCGAAATCCTATTTCTGCACGGGGCGGGGTTCAGAAAACACCAATGGAAAATCTGACCTAGATTTAATCAATGAGCGTTACCATCAGGGAGCCTTCGATTCAGGAACCGCAGCATCTTTCTTTCCAGCCTGCCTGACCTAGCCCTTGGTCAAGACTATCGACTATTTTATCAATCATGCGGTCTCCGTTGTTGAATATCCCACGCCAATAATGGGCCTTTAATAAAAGTTCGTATGTTTGGCTATCATGGATTTCTATTGTTACCGTTTTAATCCAAAAGAAAAACAGTTTTAATCTATGAAAAGCAAAAATAGGAGGGAATCCGAATCCTTTTTCTTCGCGTTCCATTATATATAAAGTCTGTTTTGAAAATTCACTCTTGTTAACTAATTTTAAACCAATATCGTCAAATGATCTATCAAAAAAGTGCCCAGCTCCACCACGTTCAAATTCGTAGTAATAAGAATTATAGTTTGCTATTTTGAAGATGGGATTAACATATAGCGTAACTTCCTCTTTAGATTCCCGTTTAACATAGGGTAGTGATGGTATAATTAACGATGCCATTGTTATAAATGCCATCACCATTCCAATAATAATAAGTTTTCGCACTTTATTTTTACTCATATTCTTGCCCTGCATATAGTTTATTAAAATAATGACACTGACATTTGTTCCACCATGTGCCAAAAAGCATCTTATTATACTTGATTTTAGTAAACAACGTTGACAGTGCGCGCCTGTCAGAAGCATCCGGTGCTCTATCTCCTGGTTCATTTATCCACAAATCGTGTTCGCCTGGCTGGTATGGACTGTTCCAAGAAGCAGGCTCTATCGCAGGACTCGGGTTGTCTGGATCACCTTTTATAGTACCAAGTGTTTGCGTGCTTCCATCGCTGCCCCAAGCTATTTCGTCTTGCCAGATATGAGATATAGTCTTTTATATCATGGAGCCTTCGATTCAGGAACCAAATCTTCTTGTTTTTTTTTCCAACCAGCTCGACATAGCCCTTCTTTAAATTTATCTAACATTTCCTTCCGCATATACCCATAGTTAAATGCTCCACGCCAAGTATCTAACTTAAATAAAAGTTCTTTGGTTTTACCGTTATACAACTCGAAAGATGAGGTTTTCGTCACGAATAGTCGTGGATTGAAGTGCCCAATATGGGGGGGGAAAACAAAGCCATCTGTACATCTGATTACGACGTACAATGTATTTTGTAAAATCTCGTCCTTGTGTAAGATTTCTTTCAAACCATTCTCTCTCAAAAGTGAATCTGCATCCATACTTAAAAATCCAAACCCTGTCTCTGTATCATCATAAAAAGAATTATAATTATCAATTTTAAAATTGGGGTTGACATACATGGATATTGATTTCTGTGACTGTTGATAAACAAAAGGTAATAACAATAATATTGCTAATACTATTACCAATCCAACTGTTACCATAATCATTTTCTGGCTTGTCTTCTTATTCTTATTCATATTCTTGCCCCGCATATAGTTTATTAAAATAATGACACCAGCATTTACTCCACCATTTACCAAAAAGCAACGAGTTGTATTTATCTCTGGTGAAAGATGTTGACTGTAAATGTCTATTCGCGCTGTCTGGAGCACGGTCGCCAGGTTCTATCCAATAATCTCCAGGTCTCATATTAGCTCCACCATGCTCTCCGGGATTTAAATATCCGCCCCAACTGGCGGGTTTTAGGTTACGGCTTGGACTATCCGGACTCCCCTCAATTCTTCCTATCGTTGCCGCACTCCCGTTGCTGCCAAAATATATCTGTGCGGGGTCTGTCCACTTTATTTTTATATTTTGTGCATACATTCATCAATTTACTTCTTTTATTGCTTCTTATTTTAAAATATTGCGACTCAACTTTTTGGAATAATGATTTTTCTCTCTTCGTCAATGTTAAAAGATAACTTTTTCCTGTTCCGCCTAAGATATACGAATTCATAGCAGATTCAAACTCAAATTAGATTCCTTTGCTTATTTCAATATCATGCGGTTAAACTTATTTAAATAAGATAGCTTTTTGTTATTTAAAATTAATAATTTGTGCTTATAATAATGATAATATAGTTAAATTAAGTGGACAGACCCCGATATACAGTTTTGATAAAACATATCTAATTTCGGAGTTAATAAATCCATCAAAAACAGTTAATTCTTTATCGTCATCATTTAACTCGAATTGGTTTGCAGCGTTTGCTCCGGGACTTCCCCCTGCGTTTATTACTCTTGCTATAAAAATTCCTGTTATCTTGTTCCCTAAACTTATTAATCCAAGTTGGTCAATGTTATTTATGGTATTGTTATTGCAAATCATATATAAATTGATTCCACCTCTCTCTTTCGATGGATCTCTACTCAACCACCGTCTCAAATCCGGACTGTAGTAACGAAAGTTGTAATAAATCAACCCAGTTTCCACGTCGAAATATTCACTGCTAAACCGGAAAGGATTGATGTCGGCCATCGTACCTGATTGAGCGGTAATCTTGCCGAACGGGTCATAGCTATATTCGGCGGCGATGTTGCCGGTGCTGTCTATCAGCGCGGTAACGTTCTTATTACCATCAATGACGTAATAATAGACTGTCGAACCGTCATACATCCATTCGAGTTTATCGCCGTTCCAACAATAACGCCGCAGGCAATCGCCGGTCGTGCCATCGTATTCCGCAATCAGCTTAAAACCATAATACGCGAACTTCAAATGCTTGTTAAACTGCCAGGCGCTGTTTACCCAGCTATTCGCTTTCTTGCTGACACGCCGTCCGGAATAATCATATTCCGCCTCGACTTTTGCCTGGCCTGGATTTTCCATTGTCAGCAAGCGATTTTCACCGTTCCATGTATAGTTCCATACGCCAGTTGACAACATATTAGCATCGTAGTCATAGGAGAATACTTGCGGAGTTTTAGGAACGGTGTAACTGCCGGACTGTTTATTGATTAACTGCTGATTGTTGGCAGTATCATTCTTTGTGGCATAAACATCATAGGTGACGTTTACCGGCGCGGCGGTGTTAGCGATATTATGGAACAACCCGCTGAAATATTTCCCGTCTCTGGCGGGAACGATCATCGTGTCCGCGTATCCAGGATCGCGCACATCGGTACGAATGGCTTTGACTGCCACAGTCGGATCGGCCTCACCGACTACCGGCGCGAGGCCGGGGATAGTTCTTGAGAGATACTGATTGACGTTGTTCGCGGTGTAAGTAATATTCATCGCCGGAACATTGCGCTGCTCGGAGGTCAGGTTGCCGATACCGTCATAGTCGTAGCCGAAATACTGGCCGGGGACGGCTTTCCCGGTTGAATCGTATTTCTTGCCCTTTTTAACCTGTCCGTAGTCATCGTATTCGTAAGTCCAATATGAGCCGTCCGGCATGTTCAACTGGGTGCGCCGGTCATTGAGATCGTAGGCGTAGGAATAAGCCTTGGTCACAGCACCGGATGCAGAGGAAATGCCGGTCATGCGGTAATAGCTGTCGTAAGTCCGGGCAGTAGTCAGTTTCGTGACGCCGCCTTGAGTGATAGTCGTACTGCTTAAAAGGTTAGTCCCCGGAACGCGGCTGTAAGTCGCCGTGTTTGTGCCGTCGCCAACCGTGGCAATCCGCCCCTGTACATCGTAGGCATAGCTGTTGGTGTAAACCGCCGAACTGTTCTGATTGAGCGTCATGCCCGTTCTCCTCCCGAAACGAAAGGTCATTCTCCATATACCACTAAGTGTCTTGAATTATCATTTATCGCCTTTTTAAGAGCTTCAAACATCTGATCTTCCGGGTTTTTAAGATATCTAGGGATTCCATTAAGTCGAAATGTGGTACCGTTAAAATGAATCTTTGCAAGTTCCCTCTTTTCCTTTGCAGAATACAAGGTAATTATAATATATTTATGATATGTCCAATACAACTCAAAATGACGACCAATTGCAGGGCCTCCCAACCCTTTAGTGAATTCGCTGACAACGATAAGAGCATTTACTTTGTCAGGGATTTCTGCAAAATTTTTATCTTTATATTGTGAATATTCAAGTCTGTCAACATTTTTGAATGAATAATTGAATATTGTTTCTATAGCATGACTAATTGTGTCTTTGGCGTATGTGTCACTATCCAATAATTTTTTATTATATGTGATTATATAGATTTTGTCGAAAGACGCGATTTTAACATCATTTGAGTAAATATCTACTATAATTTCAGGCCGTGATAATGCATACAGTAGAATTATTATTACAATCACAGCTAATATTATCACTGTCATGCTATGCCACATCTTTCGGTAATTTATTTTTAATTTTTCCATTTTCTTGCGGTCTCCGTACATTTGCATTTTTTATACCAGCTTATCAACATCGGGTTATATTTGTCTTGAGTAAAAACGATTGCGCTTTCATGCCGGGCGATAGAATCAATAGCTCTATCGCCTGGCTCCGACCATCCATGTTCTCCTAAGCCGGGGCGCCAGAGTGTAAAAGATGCTGGCTTCATATCATTCCCAACAGAATCAGGACTCCCGCTGAACGAGCCGATAGTATCAGCATTTCCGTCGCTGTTTCTTTGAATGGCATGGGCATAATAATCTTGCCAGGGATGCGAAACTTTACCCAGAATACGTAAAGCTTCTTGACAGCTTCCATCTGTGCCTTTGGCAATTTCAGTGTTATATGCATTATATTGTGTTGTTAAATTATTCGAATAGGCGGTAATGGCATTTTCTATGTCTTCGCCGGGTGTTCTGGTGAAATGCCAGAAAGCATCCCCAAAATGTTCTGAATCTACTCCACTGTTATTCGTAGCAAGTATCGGGCTAACGTGACTTAGAATTTTTTCAAGTTCTACCATCGTTAAATAATCCCCGGAAACCGCTACTGCGGGAATATGGAATGAATACGCCACACGGTTAATAGCTTCACGGCTCATGTCTTCATGAGTTGCCTTGCTCCATTTACCCAGGTAGTCCCATTTATTAACAGGATTATTGCTTACCATTGCATACAGATTTACTCCTCCCTTTTCCCCAATCGGGTCTCTGGACAGCCAGCGGCCTTTGAGCACACGCATTTGATATAAAAACGCGTCCAAGTCTTTGTCGTAAGGCTTCGTGCTGAAAGACGCGATGGCCGCAAGGTCATTCTCTTTCGGGCCGGTTCTGGAAATAAAATTTGGCTGCGGCGAATATTCGTATTCAGCCGCCAGGCTACCGTCCGCGCTGTCCACATAAGCCATCACATCGCTGTTGCCGTCATAGCAAGGCAAATAAGTTTTCGATGCGGTGCGGTCGGTAACTGCCAATAATCCTCCCACCCCTCCGGCCGCCTGAAAACCGCCGTTTATGTCCTCGCCCCATAGCATGGACTTTTGCAAATTGTCGCTTGCATTGCAAATCGCTATTTGATTAAATCCATCCCATACATATTTATCCGTGCTTGCTAACGTCCAGTTTCCGCTACTTACGGTATAAGCTTTTCGGTAAATCATTCTGCCTTTATAATCGTAAGCGAATTCCAGCTTTTTATCCGCCGATTCCGCGACTATCAGCCTGTTTTCTCCGTTCCAGGTATAAGTCCATATTCCATCGCCTGTCATATTCCCGTCAAAGTCATAGCTGAATGCTTGCGGGGACTTGGCTACTGAATACGAACCGGACTGCTTATTGATTAACTGCTGATTGTTGGCAGTATCATTCTTTGTGGCATAAACATCATAGGTGACGTTTACCGCTGAATTCGTATTCGCGATATTGTGAAACAGTCCGCTAAAGTATTTTCCGTCTCTGATAGGCACAATCATCGTGTCCGCGTATCCCGGATCGCGCACATCGGTGCGGATCGCTTTGACCGCGGCGGTCGGGTCGGCCTCGCCGACTACCGGCGCGATGTTTGGAAATACCCGCTGCGTGTACTGGTTGACGTTGTTCGCGGTATAAGTAATATTCATCGCCGGAACATTGCGCTGTTCGGAAGTCAGATTGCCGATGCCGTCGTAGTCGTAACCAAACTGCTGGCCGGGAACGGCCTTGCCGTCCGCATCGTATTTTACCCCTCCGATGACTTGTCCTTTGTCGTCATAAGTGTACACCCAATGGGTGCCGTCCGGCATGTTCAACTGGGTGCGCCGGTCATTGAGATCGTAGGTGTAATTGTATGCCTTGGTGACAACACCGGAGGCAGAGGAAATGCCGGTCATGCGGTAATAGCTGTCGTAAGTCCGGGCAGTAGTCAGTTTCGTGACGCCGCCTTGAGTGATAGTCGTACTGCTTAAAAGATTAGTCCCCGGAACGCGGCTGTAAGTCGCCGTGTTGGTTCCATCG